>VBGE01000232.1 GCA_005880345.1 Chloroflexota bacterium
ATTCTCACCCGAGTGGATAGGAACGGAATCGTAAGAGCCGACTAGTATTCGGGGAACCTTTATGGCTGTGACCGAGAAGAAGTACCACGTCGGCCTGGGCCCGGGAGATGTCGGCGATTACGTGCTTGTCCCGGGCGACCCGTTCCGGACACCGCTCATCGCCAAGCACCTGGACGGCGCGCGAGAGGTCGCCTTCAGCCGCGAGTACAGGACGTTCACCGGCAAAGTCGATGGCGTGGTGGTGTCGGCGATGTCCACCGGCATGGGTGGCCCGTCGGTTGCGATCGGCGTGGAGGAGCTGTACGAGCTTGGAGTCCACACCCTGCTGCGTGTGGGCACGTGCGGCGCCCTGCAGCCGGAGGTCAAGATGGGCGACCTCGTCATCGCCGTGGCAGCGGTGCGGAGCGAGGGCACTCCCGACGGTTATGTGCCGAAGGAGTATCCGGCTGTCGCGTCGCTGGACGTCGTGAATGCGCTCGTCGAATCGGCTCAGTCAGCTCGGGTGCCCTACCACGTCGGCGTGATGCGCTCGGTCGATGCGCTCTACTCGGACCTCGTGCCCGACCAGATGCCACGGCCGGATCTGCGCAGCGAGCTCGAGATGTGGACCAGGGCGGGCGTGGTCGGCAACGACATGGAGACCTCGACGCTGTTTATCGTGTCGCGGATGCGGAAGATGCGGGCGGGCACTGTTTGCCTGTGCGTCGACGAGGTGGGGGCGGGTGAGATCCATCACCTCGACCCTTCCTACATGGACCGCATGCTGTCCGTCGCCGTCGACGCCATCCGCCGGCTCATCAAGCGCGACGCCAGTGCCGCTCAGCGTCAGTAAGCATCCGCTCGTGGCGGACAGCCTCCGTGGGCTCCGCGACGAGACCACCGAGCCGGAGGAGTTCCGCACGCTCGCTCGGAATGTGATCACGATGCTGCTGTACGAGGCGACGGCCGACCTTCCGGTGCGGCGCGGCAAGGTCCGCACGCCGCTCGCGGAGGCGGATGCGATCGAGCTCGAGACCGAGGTGGTCGCGATCCCGGTGCTGCGCGCCGGACTGGGCTTGCTGGCGCCGGTGCTCGAACTGCTGCCGCGCGTGAGCGTCGGCTACATCGGCCTAGAGCGCGACGAGGAGACGGCGGTGGCGCGCATCTACTACAACAAGCTGCCCCGCTTGCAGGGCAAGATCCCTCTTCTGCTCGACCCGATGCTTGCAACGGGCGGTTCGGCCGCGCAGGCGCTCGACCTGATCAAGGAGGCAGGCGGCCGGGACACGCGCATGGTGTGCATCGTCGCCGCGCCTGAGGGGGTGAAGGTCCTCGCCGAGAGGCACCCTGAGGTCGACGTCTATACGGCCGCGCTGGACGAGCGCCTCAACGACCGGGCGTACATCGTGCCGGGCCTGGGGGACTTTGGCGACAGGCTGTTCGGCACGGGCTGACCGCTACCGAATCCCCGGATAGTCCGGACTATCCGGGATTTTCGCCAATCTAAAGTTCAGTTAGTCCGGACTATCCGAACTTCGCCGTGTAGGCGGTTTCGTTGCACGCTCGCAGTTCTTCGTCGGTCATGCCGATCTGCGACATCCGATCGAATTCCTCCGTCAGCGTCGTGTCCGCTACGGTGCGTGAGTCGGTGCTGATCGTGCAGCGCACGCCGTTGCGCACGAGCCGAGGCAGCGGGTGCTCGGCGAGGGTGGACACCGCCTTGCATTTCCAGTTCGCGGTCGGGCACATGTCGAGCACCACCCCTTCGCGGCGGATGCGCTCGACGATGCGCGGGTCGCGGGCGCCTATGACCCCATGCGCGATGCGCTCGACGCCGAGGTCCAGCGCTTCCTCGACGCTCGACGGCTCGCCTGCCTCCCCGGCATGGCAGGTGAGGTGCAGGCCGGCGGCCCTTGCCGTCTCGAAGGCGGGGCGATGTGGGGTGGCGGGATAGCGCGCCTCGTCGCCCGCCAGGTCGAAGCCCACGACTCCGCGGCCCGCGAACCGGCCCGCGATCTGCGCGAGCTCGACGTTTTCCTCAACCGCGTGCTGGCGCATGGCGCAGACGATGGCGACCGCTCGGATGGGTCCCGAGGCGAGCCCCGAAAGCACGGCGCGCACGACCTGCTCGACGTTCAGCGAGCGGCGCAGATGCAGCCGGGGCGCCCAGCGGACCTCGAGGTAGTCGATGGTCTCCGCTGCGGAGTCGACGCACAGCTCGAAGGCGATGCGCTCGAGCGCTCCCTCCGTCTGCATGACGGCGATGGCGTCGTCGAAGTACGTGATGTACTCGGCCTGGCTGGGGCAATCGTCGGGGGCAACCATTCGCAGCCCATGCCTTCCGGACAGCTCCTCGGCGGTGGATAGACGCACCGCGCCGTCGAGGTGCGAGTGCAGCTCGGCCTTCTTCCAGCCGAGATACTGAGAGTCGAAGGCTATGTCAGCGAATAGATGTGAGGCAGCTCGCGATACAGCCCGGCGTAGTCGAGGCCGTAGCCGATCACGAAGCGGTCGGGGATGACGAAGCCGGTGAAGTCGATCTTGACTGCCACCTGGCGACGCGCCGGCCGGTCGAGCAGCGCCGCGAGCCTGACCGTGGCGGCACCCAGGCGCTGAATGCGCCGGGCTACCGCGTTGACCGTGACGCCGGAGTCGATGATGTCCTCGACCAGCAGCACGTGGCGGCCGACCAGCGGGCCCTCGACCATGTGCGCGAGCCTGAGCTTGCCGTTGCTCGAGGTGCCGGTCGGATAGCTCGAGGCGCGGATGAACTCGAGCTCGGCGGGGATGCTGAGGCTGCGCAGGAGGTCGGCCGCGAAAACTGTGGCGCCTTTGAGGATGACCACCATCACGAGCGGCGTGTCGATGTCGATGTAGACCTCTGAGATCTGGCGGCCAAGCCGGCGCACGCGTCGGGCGATCTGGGCGGCGCTGATCATGGGGGCGCTGGGGTGGGCCCGGTCCAGCACAAGACCCGAGGTTTCGCTCGGGGCCGGCTGGGTGAGCACCTCAGTCATGCAAGAGAGATTTTACGTCCTTCCTCAAACACCAATCGGGTGCCAGACGGTTTTCATTTCCATGAAAGCGGCGATGAGGTAAGGACTCTGTTCACTCTCTGTGAGCTTGATCACCCTCTTCACGTTGCTCGCCGCTGACTCCTCGATTGCCTTCACTTCGTCGGGCGTGCACCCCGCGGCGTCGATGGCGTTGACGTCCATGTGCGAGGCGAGCCAGGGCAGAAGCTCCTTGCGCTGGCCGCTCAGGATGTTGACCACGCCCGCGGGCACATCGCTCGTGGCCAGGACCTCAGCCAGCGTGAGCGCGGCGAGCGGTCGCGTCTCCGCCGCGAGCGCGACCACAACGTTGCCGCCGCAGAGCACGGGCGCCAGGCGGCGGACCAGGCCCAGCAACGCTTGCTCTTCAGGGGCGATCACCGCCACCACTCCTGTCGGCTCGGGGATGGTGAAGTTGAAGTAAGGTCCGGAGACGGGGTTTACCGTGCCCGTGACCTGCTGCAGCTTGTCGGTCCAGCCTGCGTACCAGACCAGCACCTCCACTGCCTGCTCCACCTCGCGCTGGGCCTTCACGCCGCGG
>VBGE01000233.1 GCA_005880345.1 Chloroflexota bacterium
TGAGGCCGGTGAACCATGAGAGGGGCGAGACGGCCTTTTCCGCGCTGCGCACGCCGCGCTCCTTGACGTTCTCGCGGCCGATCCGGATGAGGCGCCGCAGGATTGCGACGTCCATCGAGTGGGCGATGGTGGTGTGGTGGAGGACGAAGCCGCGGCGCCGCGCCTGGGCCGCCCCTGCGATCTTGCCTCGCGGCGAGATGATGTCGTTGATCTCGCGATAGGACGCGGGCACGCCCATCCCGTTGAAGGCATCGACCGCCCACGAGTCGAGCACCTCGTACGACTTGCGGAAGCTGATGCCCGCGACCAGCGTTTCGGGCAGGTACAGCGAGTACGTGATCGTCCGGTCGGGCTCACACAGCATGGTGCCGCCGCCGCTCATACGGCGGGTGACGACAAATCCGAGATCATCAGCCGCCGCACTGTCGACTTCATTGGCCACCGACTGATGCGAGCCGATGACGAGTGCCCTCTCGGTCCAGCGCCACAGCCGCATCGTGGGCGGTCGCCGGCCGGCGATCACGCGATCGAGCAGCACCTCGTCGAGCGCCATGTGCATGTGGGCTGAGCAAGCGCCCGGAGGCATCAGGTCCCATGTCACATCGCGCAATGGATCGGTCATCACGGCTCTGCCAGTATTCCTGATTGACCATGGACGACCGCCGCACTCTCCTCACGCTGTACGCGGTCAACTTTCTGAACGCCATCGGCGGTTGGTTTTTCCTGCCGCTGCTGCCCATCTTTCTCGGCCGTAAGGGTGGCTCGGCGGCGCTGGTCGGCGTGGTTTTCGCGGCGGGGCTGGTCTCCAACGCGCTGATCCGCTATCCCGCCGGTTGGGCCTCGGACCGTTTCGGCACGCGCTCGGTGCTCGTGGCCTCGATGCTCGCCAACGCTGCGCTGTTCCTGGCCTACCTCCTGCCGATGCCGGTCATCGCGTTCATCGCCGTGCGCCTGCTCCACGGCGCGGCGCAGGGTGCGTACTGGCCTGCGGCCAACGGACTGGTCGCGGAGGTCAGCGCGCCCGATAGGCGGGGCCGAGCCTTCGGTTACCTGCAGGCCACCAACATGGCGGGCAT
>VBGE01000164.1 GCA_005880345.1 Chloroflexota bacterium
TCCGCCGTCGCTTCCGGAGGGCAGCTCGCTGACGTTCCTCGGCACGGCGACCAGCCCGGACCCGGCCGACCAGGCCGCAGGGTTCACCTACGCATGGAAGGTCACCAAGGATGGGAGCCCGTACCAGGTCTCGTCGGGGTCGTCGTTCAACTTCAGCGTCGCTGACGAGGGAACGTTTGTCATCTCGCTCCAGGCCACCGACGATGGCGGAATGACCTCCGCGCCAGACTCCACGACCGTGATCGGGGCCGAGGTGACACCGACAGCGACGATCACAGGCGTCACGCCCGTCGACCCGCTCCTGGCCAGCCCGCTGATCATCGCCCCGAGCGAGCTGCTGAACTTCGCCGGCTTCTTCACTGATCCGGCCCAGGAGTCGCACAGCTACAGGTGGGACTTCGGCGATGGCAGCTCGAGCACGACGCTCTCCGCATCCCACGCGTACACGGCGGCCGGGACGTACACGGCGACGCTGACCGTGAAGGACGACGAGGGAACCGCCGGCACCGCCACCAGGACGGTCACGGTGCAGACGCCGCAGAAGTCGATCGACGTGATGATCGCCTACGTGAAGAGCCTCAACACCTTGAACGGCGGACAGCAGGCCAGCCTGATCGCGAAGTTGAACGCGGCTTCGGATGCGATCGCGCGGGGCAACAACAAGACCGCCGGCAACCAGATGAGCGCCTTCCTCAATGAGCTGGACACGGACCTCAAGACAGGCAAGATCTCCTCGACCGCCTTCAACACGCTGCGCGCTGAGGTCCACGCGGTGCAGGGCGCGATCGGCACGTACAACCGATTCCTGGAGTGGTGGCCGCTAGCCGTCGCTTAGACTCCGCGCCAAGGTGGCGTCCCAGAGTGCCGTCCTTCCGGCCGCAGACCTCCTCCCGGTAAGCCGCCACGCCAATGTTCCTTACCGGCTCGTCAGGCTCGTCGCCGTGCCGCTGCTCCGCCTGATGTTTCGTTTTGAGGTCGAGGGCCGCCAGAACATCCCGCGCTCGGGCAACTACGTCGTTATCGCCAACCACCTCAACTGGCTGGATGAGTTCACCCTGCTCTACCTGCTCCCGGTCGAGCCGCGGCTCCACTTCCTGGCCGACCCGACCATCCTGGTCACGCGGAAGTTCCAGTGGTGGTTGGTGAGGACGACCGGCGGATATGTGCCTGTGGTGCGCGAGCGCCATGGCGACACAGCCCTTTTCCGCCACGTCGACCATGCACTCGAGGTGGGTGGGGCGGTGGCCATCTTCCCCGAAGCCAACTACGGGCCCAGGGAAGGGGAGCTGCTTCCCTTTCACAAAGGGTTCGCTCATTTCGCGATCAAGGCGGGCGTGCCGGTACTCCCCGTCGCGCTCTCCGGGACCAAGGACCTCTGGTTTCGCAAGCCGATCCGCGTTGTCATCGGCGAGCCCCTGGCCACGGCCGGCCAGACCGCGGAGGGGCTGACCCAGCTCGCTTTCGAGCGCATGAAGCAGCTTCTGCCGGCGTATTCGGAGCCGCCCGGCCGCAAGCTCCTGCGGGGTTGGCTGACCCACCTGTTCTAGGCAATCGGTACCGGGGCGTACGGCTACTGAATGTCGCCGGTCATGTGGTAAGGTGACCCGTCTCCTGAGCGCGTCTTCTCCACGTCCTCGCTCCGAGCTCAGGCCTGTATCCGCCCCAGGGGTAGGGCGAGTCCAAGGAAGGAGCGACAAGAGGGGTTGCTGCCGCTATTTCGTGCGGTGCTGGTGTGGGTCGTGATCCTGGTCAGCGTGGTTCTGCCACGCCTCGACCCGGCGCCGCAGCAGACCGTCACGGTCGCCGTGACCCAGCTCACCGCGTTCGACCGCAACTCGGTGGTGCAGCAGGCCAAGGCTCAGAAGGTCCGGGCCGCCCAGATGGCGCAGGTGCAGTCGTGGTCCGCGGAGCTGAAGCAGGGCCTGGCCGACTACCAGGCGAAGCAGGAGGCGCTCGCCGCGGCGCAGGCGCAGGCTGACGCGATCGCCGCGAGGAGCAACCACCCGGGGCCGCCCGCGGACATCGCGAAGGACATCACCGACGCGTTCAGCCCCCTGGGGCCGGCCGCGCTGCAGTGGGCGATGAACGTCGCCTGGTGCGAGTCGCGCTACCACCCGAACTCGGTGAACACGGACAGCGGCGCGTCGGGGCTGTTCCAGTTCCTGCCCAGCACGTGGTCGGGGACGCCTTACGCCAGCCAGTCGCCGTTCGATCCGCGAGCCAACGCGTTGGCCGCCGCCTGGTTGTACTCGCACTACGGCCCAGGCCGGTGGGTCTGCCAGGGATAGCTTTCTTCCCCTGTCCCCTTCAGGGGAAAGGGTCAGGGAACCGCGAAGCTTCCCTCTCCCCTCAGGGGAGAGGGTCAGGGAGAGGGGCGAGGAAGCAGCCCGCTAGTCCAGCTCTTCTGCCGTGACTGAGATCGCCAGCTCGAAGATCGCCTGCGGCTGGTTGGCTCCTTTGAGCAGCATCGGCTCGAACGCCGCCACCTGAAACCCGGCCGGGACCCTGGCCCGCGTCGTCTCTGACATCAACACCCGAGCCGGCCTCACCTTCGACAGGTAAGCGCTGTTGTTGACCGGCACGCCAATGAGCGTGAACTCCATGCGGTCGTCCGACCCGACATGGCCGGCCACCACGTCACCGGTGTCGAGACCCATCCCGACCGCGATCGTTGGACGCCCCTGCTCGACGAGTTCCCGGTTGAACCGGTCGATCTCCCGCACCATCGAGAGCGCCGCCTGCATCGCCCGCTCGGCGTGGTCCTGCATGGGGTTGGGGGCGCCGAACACGACCAGCATGCCGTCGCCCTGGAACTTGTCGATGTTGCCGCCGTGGTCGAGGACGACCCGGATCATGCGCTGGAAGTAGGCGTTGAGAAACTCGACGAGCTCCTCCGCCTGCATGCTCTGGGACAGGGCCGAAAAGCCGGCGATGTCGGAGTTCAGCATGGTCACTTCGCGGCGCTCTCCCGGCAGGAAACGCAATGTCCGGCCGGAGCGCGTCAGGACGTAGTCAGTGACCTGCTTGTTGACATGCGCCTCGAACACCTGGCGCAAGAACTCGGAGCGCTCGTACTGCCGCGCGTTGTCGATGGCGATCGCGGCCAGGTCGGAGATGGCCTGCAGGAACTCCTTGTCCTTGGTCACCAGCGGCACGGCGATGATCGACCGCAGGTTCTGCATGATCACCGACTGCTGACCCTTGAAACGGTCGTCCAGGCTGGCGTCGGTCGACACCACGGCCTGCCCGGTCCTGACGACATGCTCGATGACCGTCCGCGAGCCCAGGAACTGGCGTGCCTTCTCCGGGTCGGCCTCGCCGCTGGACATCTGGACCGACAGACTGCCGTCGACCGGGTCGACCAGGACGATGAATCCGCGTGCAGCCTTCATCAAAGTGATGACGCGATCCATCACCTTCGCCAGGACCACGTCCAGGTCGAGGGTGGAGCTGAGGTCGCGCGCGACCTCATACAGCAGGTGGTCGCGCATGCCGAGATCGACTTCGTGTGCCAAAGCCATACGGAGCATAACGACGCACCCCCTGTTTTCCCTCTCCCCTAGAGGGGAGCAATCATTGGCGCGCGCAAGCGCGTCCTCATCGGGCTTTGCCCGCAGGGTTGGGGAGAGGGGCGGGGTAGAAGACATGGGCCCTGGGTAAACTCCATTCCTCGTGGTTTCCGAGTCCTCCCA
>VBGE01000165.1 GCA_005880345.1 Chloroflexota bacterium
GAGACCGCGCGGGCGCTCGCGATCGCGCGGCCCGACATGGAAAGACTCCTGCGTGGCCTGACCGCATTTCTCGCTGCCACGCTGGCGGCGATCGAGGCGGCGCAAACTGATCTGGGGCTGGTTACCGCGGCCCTCTCTTAGAGCAACCCGGGCTGGAGGGCGGCATGAAGATCACACCTCTTTCGGATGCGTTGCAGACTCCCAAGCGCATGGAGGAGCATTTCACCGGCGTGGCGCACTTGCGCGACCTCATGCCCGCCTCCTCCCCATCGGCCATCTTCGCCGCGGCCGTTCGCTTCGAGGCGGGCGCGCGCAACCACTGGCACTCGCATCCCGGCGGACAGCTGCTGCACGTCATCGACGGCGAGGGCTGGGTGCAGGCGCGTGGTGAGGCTCCGCAGCGCATTCGCCGTCACGACACGGTCACTGCCGATCCGGGTGAGGAGCACTGGCACGGCGCAGGCAGCCATGGACCCATGACGCACATCGCCGTCGCCATTGGAGAGACTCGGTGGCTGGAGGAGTCGGAGGCGCCCCCCGCATAGGCTGACCGCGTCGCCCGGTGCCGCTTCGCAAGTTCGACGGTTCTGGCTCGTTTTTTATCTTTAGGAGTTGATGACGTAGCCGATCCGGCGTCAAGAGCTCCGGTTTGCGGAGGCTAGCTTGCGGAGAGAGTCAACGGCATCAGGCCGAGACCGAACAGCGATGCAAGCCGTCAGGTACCTGGCCCCTCTGGCGGTGGTGGCAATCGCGTACTGGGCGGCAGCCCGGTTGAGCCTGAACCTCGCCCTGGTCCACGGCCAGGTCACCCCGATCTGGCCGCCCACTGGCATCGCCCTCGTCACCTTTCTGACGCTCGGCCGGCGCATGTGGCCCGCCATCGCCCTGGCCGCGTTTGCGGTCAACCTTCCTCTCGGCCCGTCACCGCTTGGAGCGGGCCTGATTGCGTGTGGCAACACGCTCGCGCCGTTGGTTTCGACGGAGCTGCTGCGGCGCGCGGGCTTCCACCGCCAGCTGGACCGGATGCGAGACGCCACCGAACTGGTCGTGCTGGCCGCACTGATCGGGATGACGATCAGCGCCACGGTGGGGAGCGCAGTGTTGATCTTGTCGGGGACGGTTCCGATGGGCAGCTTTGCGCCAACTTGGGCCGTCTGGTGGGCGGGCGATGCGATGGGAGTCCTGCTGGTCGCTCCGATGCTGTTGACCCTGATTCCGCCGCGCTTGGGGCTACGCCGGTTGGGATGGCTGGCAAGTGCCGAGCTGACGCTTCTGCTGGTTGGCATCGGGGCGGTGACCTACTTCCTCTTCGAGAATGAGTATCGGCTCGAGTACCTGGTCTTGCCCCTGATCGCTGTTGCGGCCTGGCGGTTCCGGCTGGCGGGCGCCGCGCCCGCGGCGCTGATCGCTTCGGTGATCGCAGCGTTTGCAGCCGTCAACGGCGTTGGCGCGTTTGCATCCGAGACCCTGCTCGAAAAGATGGTCACTCTCCAGGCTTTCAACATCAGCCTCAGCCTGGCGTCGTTCCTGCTCTCCTCTTTCGTCGACGCTCGGCAACAGCGAGGCGAGATGGAGCGTCTTTACGAGTCCGCGAGGCTGGCGATCGCCACGAAGACCGACGCCATCGATGTCGCGGCCCACGAGCTGGGCCCTCCCGTGGCGGTGTTGACCAGCTATCTGGCCATCCTTTCCGATGGCAAGCTCGGTCCGCCTCCGGCCAAATGGAGGTCGATCCTCAACGTGATGTCAGACAAGGCGTGGCAGGTAGATCGGCTCATCAATGAGCTCGTGGACGCGGCGCGCATTGAGGGCAAGGCCCAGCCGGCGATGCCGGCATACCTGGATCTTCGAGAGGCCGTTCGGAACGCAGTGCGACGAGCTCGACCGCGTGTCGAGCTCAGCGGCGCCCAGATCACAACGACGCTTGGATTGGAGCCGGTGCCGGTCGACGCCGACGAGCGGCAGATCGGCCGAATCCTCGACAACCTGATCAACAACAGCCTGACGTACACCGTTCGCTCCCCGCGCCTGAAGGTCGATGCCCTGATCAAGGGTCGTCGCGGAGTCGTGCACGTCGTCGACAACGGGGTCGGGATGTCTGAGTCAGAGCGAGCGCTCGTCTTTCAGCCTTTTCAGCGCACCAAGGACCCAGCGTTCGACAGCATCCCGGGCGCCGGTCTCGGTCTCTATGCCAGCCGCCGGCTCGCAGAGGTGAATCGGGGCACTCTTACTCTCGAACGAAGCCAGCCCGGCGTTGGAACAAGCTTCGCACTCGACCTTCCCCTCGCTGAAGCCAAAGGGACCAAACCGCTCAACTAGAACCTACCCCTCGCGCCGGCGACCGGCGGTGGAGGTACCACTGCACCAGCGAGAGTCCCACGACGACCAGCGGCACCAGCGCATACCAGCCTGAGAACGCGGCGATGATCGCAACCATGACGACCGCGGACGCCGCGATGGCCCGGTCGCGGCCGCGGAGGATTCGCACGGCTGACGCTATGGTCAGCACGTAGACCGCCACAAAGAGGCTCGAGGTCGCGCGCACCAGGTCGGTCGCGTTGAGCCAACCGGCCGCCAGGGCGCCAAGCCCGAGGATGCCGGTCGCGCCAAACAGGACGAGCGGTGGGAGCGGCACCGATCGCTCGGCGCCGCCGAGCCACCGCGGCAGCGCTCCCTGGTCGGCGAGCGACTTGACCAGCTTGGCAGTGCCGCCGATGTACACGTTCATGGTGCCCATGGTCAACGCGACTGCAAGCACGGCGGTGGCGTCCCTGCCGGCTCTTCCGAAACCGACGGAGATGAGGTCGGCGAGGGGCACCCG
>VBGE01000166.1 GCA_005880345.1 Chloroflexota bacterium
AAGGTGCGAAATCGCACGTCGGACCATCCGGCCTGAGCCGCCATGTCGCGCAGCTCCGCCGGCGTCCGATACGAGTCGACCGTGTCGCTGAGGTATCGGTAAGCCGAAGGCTGGCCGGACAGAAGGCCGCCGACGGCGGGAAGAAGCGTGCGCAGGTACAGGCGGTAGGCGCTTCCGATCACCCCTTGCGGCGGCCGCACGAATTCCAGGACGACCGCGCGGCCGCCCGGCCTGACGACGCGGAGCAGCTCGCGCAGCCCGCGTACGGGGTCGGCCAGGTTGCGCAGGCCGAAGGCGATCGTGGAGGCGTCGAATGTCGCCGCGGCAAAAGGCAGGTTCAGCGCGTCGCCCTCCTGGAACTCGAGCGAGGGATGTTGGCGCCGCGCCACGGCCAGCATCTCCGGGCTGAAGTCGAGCCCGACCGCGCGGCCTTCCGGCCCGGCCAGCCTGGCCAGCTGGGCGGTCAGCTTGCCCGAACCGCATGCGACGTCCAGGGCCGAGCCGCCGCGACGCAGGCCCGTCTCGCGCGCCGCGCTCGCGCGCCAGCCGGCGTCCGTGCCCGCCGAAAGGACCGTGTTGACGAGGTCATAACGGCGGGCGATCCGGTCGAACATGGACCGGACCGCGGCAGGGTCACGCTCCGCCGCTGTCAGATCCTCTGCCACACCGACGCGATGCCCTGGCCCACCCCGATGCACATGGTGGCCAGGCCGTACTCCGCGTCGCGATGCGCCATCTCGCGCACGAGCGTGCCGACCAACCGTGCGCCGCTGCTCCCCAACGGGTGGCCGAGCGCGATCGCGCCGCCGTTTACGTTCACGTTGCCCTCGTCGAGCCCGAGGAGACGGATGCACGCGAGCGACTGCGAGGCGAAGGCCTCGTTGAGCTCGACCACCTGCATGTCCGACGGCTGCAGGCCGGCCTTCTCCAGCGCCTTGAGGGATGACGGCACCGGGCCGATGCCCATGTAGTCCGGATGGACGCCCGCCGGCGCTGCGGACACGAGCCGCGCCAGCGGCTGGAGGCCTCGCTCTTTGGCTTTCGTCGCCGACATCAGGACCAGGGCCGTCGCCCCGTCGTTGAGGGGCGACGCGTTGCCAGCCGTCACCGAGCCGTTCTCCGCGAACGCGGGCTTGAGCCTGGCCAGCGCCTCCATCGATGTGTCGGCGCGCGGCCCCTCATCGTCCGTGACGGTCAGCACCGGCACGATCTCCTCGGCCAGCCGTCCGGACTTCTGCGCGGCGAGCGCTCGCTGGTGGCTTCGCAGCGCGAATGCGTCCTGATCCTCGCGCGACACCTCGTATTTCTGGGCGACGCGCTCGGCGGTCTCCCCCATCTGCAGCGTGCCGTACATGGCGGCCATCCTGGGGTTGACCAGGCGCCAGCCCAGCGCGGTGTCGTACACCGTTTGCGGGCCGCGAGCGAACGCGGCGCCGGGCTTGGGCATGACCCAAGGCGACCGCGTCATGCTCTCGACCCCGCCCGCGACCATGATGTCGGCGGCGCCGGACTGGATCTCTCGCGCCGCGGAGATCGTCGCCTGCATGCCGGATCCGCACAGGCGGTTCACCGTCTGGCCCGGCACCTCGACTGGAAAGCCCGCCAGGAGCAGCGCCATGCGAGCGACGTTCCGGTTGTCCTCCCCGGCCTGGTTGGCGCAGCCGAGGATCACGTCCTCGACCTCAGTAGGCTTGACTCTCGCCTGTTCGCAGACCTCCTTGAGGACGATCGCCGCGAGGTCGTCCGGCCGCACGTCCTTGAGCTGGCCACCGTAACGGCCCATCGGAGTGCGAGCGGTCGCGACGATTACCGCTTCAGGCAACTATTTCTTGGCGCGCCGGGCGAGGAAGCTCTGCACGCCCTCGGCAAACTCCGGGCTCGCCGCCTGCGCCTCCTGCAGGTACGACTCGAACTCCAGCGCCTCCTCGTAGCTCGACTCCAGCGCGTGGATGACGGCGCGCTTGGCTCCGGCCATCGCCTGGCGCGGCTGCGCCGCAAGCTGATTGGCGAGGTCGCGAACCTCCTCCTCCAGCCGCTCAGCCGGGACGAGCCTGTTGATCACGCCCAGCCTGTGCGCATCGGCCGCCTGCAGCGGCTTGCCCGTGAAGAACATCTCGTAGGCGATGCCGGTGCCGGCCAGGCGTGGCAGCAGCCAGCTGACACCGCCATCGGGAGCGAGACCGATGTTGACGAACGCTTCCAGCAGGTAGGCCTCGGGCGTCGCGATCCGGATGTCGCACGCGAGGGCGAAGCTCGCCCCAATCCCGACCGCAGGTCCGTTCATCGCGGCGATGACCGGCTTGGGCATGGTGCGAAGACGGGTGAGCATCGGCATGTATTCGGTACGCAGGACGTTGCCCACGTCTTCGGGCGTGCGCATGCCTCCGTCCTGGACCATCTCAGTCACGTCGGCGCCAGAAGAGAAAGCGCGACCCGAGCCGGTCAGGACGACAACACGCACCGCGTCATCGCGCTCGGCCTGCTTGATCGCGTCGGCGAGCTGCCGGCGCGTGAGCGCGCCGATGGCGTTCATCTTCTCGGGCCGGTTGAAACGAATCCAGCCCACGCCGCCTTCGGTCTCTACCTTTATGTGCAGGTCGACTTCAGTGGCCATCGCTCACCTTCCCTTGAAGACACCTTTGCGTTTCTCCAGAAACGCGTGCATGCCTTCCTTCTGATCATCCGTCGCAAATAGAAAGTAGAAGCTCTTGCGCTCCGAGGCGAGGCCTTCGCTCAGGGGCATCTCGAAGGCCTTGAGCACCGCCTCCTTCGCCATGCGCACCGCGACCGGCGGCTTCTCGGCGATCTGCCGGGCCATCCGCTGGGCGAGGGGGATCGTCATCTCGGCCGGCACCACGCGATTGACGATGCCCAGCTCGTACGCCCGCTGAGCCGTCAGCGCGGCACCGGTGAGCATGACCTCCATCGCGATGTACTTGCCCACCGTGCGCGGCCAGCGCTGCGTGCCGCCCGCGCCGGGGATGATGCCGAGGTTGATCTCCGGCTGGCCAAGCCGCGCCGTGTCGCCGGCGATGATCAGGTCGCACATCAGCGCCACCTCGCAGCCGCCGCCCAGGGCGTAGCCGTTCACCGCGGCGATCAGCGGCTTGGTGAAGCCGGCGAGGGGTGCCCAGCGGCCGGTCTGGTCGCGCTGCAGCTGCTCCACCGCCCCGCGGTCGGCCATGTCGCCGATATCGGCGCCCGCGGCGAACACTTTGGGGCCGCCCGTGAGCACGACCGCGCGCACGCTTTCCTCCGCGTCCAGCGAGGCCAGGGCATCGTTCAGCTCGCCGATCACGGCCGGGCTGAGGGCGTTGAGAACCTTGGGCCGGTTGAGCGTGACAGTCGCGATCGGGGCGTCGATCTCGACCACGATGTGCTCGTAAGCCATCGCGACTATCATCGGCTAAGTGCCGAATCGGAAGCTGTGGGACAGCTATGGCCGCGTCGCCGACGAT
>VBGE01000167.1 GCA_005880345.1 Chloroflexota bacterium
GATCGGGTGTCTGGGTTCCAGGTGGTGGCACGTACGCACTCCGGACTGGGCGCTCTCGAATCCGTTGACCAGCTTCGACCCGACCTTGTGCTGCTGGACATCTACCTTCCCGACATGAGCGGGCTCGAGGTATTGCAGCGGCTTCGCGAGGAAGATCATCCGCCGGTTGACGTGATCGCAATCACCGCGGCGCGAGAGGTCGAGAGCCTGCGCACCGCCATGCGCGGTGGCGTCGTGCACTACCTGATAAAGCCGTTTCTCTTCACGGCTTTCGAAGACAAGCTGCTTTCATACGCGGCGGCGCGCGAGCGCCTCACGCGCATTGGCCACGCGGAGCAGGGTGACGTCGACCGCATCTTCGCCGCCTTGCGCACTGTGCCCAATGAAACGCTGCCCAAGGGCCTTTCCGATTCGACCCTCGAGCTGGTCGTGCAGGTCCTGGGACGCTCGCGATCGGGACTGCCAGCCGCCGCGGTTGCCGAGGCGGCAGGCGTCAGCCGCGTGACGGCGCGGCGCTATCTCGACCACCTCTGCCAGCTGGGACGAGTGGAGCTGACCATGCGGTATGGCGGTCCTGGCCGGCCCGAACACCGGTATCGCCTGGTGACGAGCACCGTCGGGTCCTAACCGCTGTCAGCCCATGTCGCTGCGTGACAGTTCTGAATAGGAACCGATCGGTTGAGCGATTTCTGGGCGAGAGGCGCGCGAACATCAACGCCGGCTCGTCGACGCCATCCATCCCGCGATCTGCGCGCGGGAGTTGAACCCCAGCTTGTTCAGGATGCTGCGGACGTGGCTGTCGACGGTGCGCTCGGAGATGAAGAGGCGTGCGCCGATCTGCTTGTTGCTCAGGCCGTCGGCCACGAGGCGCGCGACGTCGACCTCGCGCTTCGCGAGCGGGCCGGCCTCTTCCCCATCCGTGGCCGTCGCCGGC
The DNA here is from genome assembly GCA_005880345.1 of Chloroflexota bacterium. Classification (GTDB taxonomy): domain Bacteria; phylum Chloroflexota; class Dormibacteria; order Dormibacterales; family Dormibacteraceae; genus 40CM-4-65-16. The sequence continues at coordinate 935 of VBGE01000167.1, forward strand.
GCATCGTCCGCCTCGCCCAGCGCCAGGCGAACTGCGCTGTCGCGACTCAAGCTCTTGCCCGCGCTGAATTCCGCATCGAACTTCTGCCTGCCCAGGACCTCGACGGCGGATTCCTCAGCCTGCGTGACCACGGGGCTCATGACCGGCATCACCGTCGCGCCGGCGCCGATGCGAATCGTCTCCGACGCGCCGAGCAGCCGGGCGGCGGTCTTCGCCCGGCCATCTGTCGTGGCGTGGAAAGCCAGGGCGGCGAGCAGGTAGAACTGCCCGATCCGGTCGTCGATCTGGTAAGCGATGCGAAGCGCTTCGGAGTAGCGCGCCTTCGATTCGTCGGGGTCGCCGGAGAACAGCGCGGCCCCGCCGAGGTTGAGATTCATCATGTGCAGGGCATAGAGGTCGCCGACCTCCCGGCTCAGGCGTGCGCCTTCGGTGGCCACCACCTTGAGCGTTTCGAAATCGCCTTCGAACAAGGCGTTGAGGGACCGCGCCTGCAGCACGCTGACTTTGGTCGGGATGTCGTCGAGCTCGGACGCCAACGCATCAGCGTCGGCAAGCAGCCGGAGCGCGGAGCTGCGATCGCCGGCCATGTTGGACGCGATGGACGCCATGCAGAGCGAGTTCGCCAGCTGAATCGGCTCTCCGGCGCTGCGCGAAGCCACGATCGCCTTCTCGAGCGCCGGCCGGGCCGCCACCCAGTCGCCCTGAAGCACGGCCAGGAAGCCGCGGATGAAGTAAGACCAGCCGAGCGTCTGAGGGTTTCCGGGACCTGACGCCAGCAGCTCATCCAGCCAACGCACACCCTCGGTGGTCGCGCGCGTGATCCAGAACCAGCTCAAGGAGGTCGCGAGCTGGATTCCGCTCCTGGAGTCGGAGCGAACGAGGCAGCGCCGGAGGACGGAGCGGATGTTGTCGATCTCGAGGTCCATCCACGCGAGCCAGGTCGGGAGGGTGAAGCGGGCCACGAGCGAGGCGCGCTGGCACCTCGTCACGTAGTAGTCGGTGCAGCGTTGTTCGACCGCGTCGACTTCGCCGGCGTCGCGCAGCTTGCGGCCCGCGTACTCGCGCATCGTCTCGTGCAGCCGGTAGCAGGCCACACCACGGACGTCGTCCCTGACCACCAGCGACTTGTCGACGAGCGACGAGACAAGGTCCAGGGTCGCCGATGCGCCGCAGACCGACTCGACGTCTTCCAGCGTGAATCGGCCGGTGAACACGCAGAGGCGCCGGAGCAGCGTCCGCTCGTCCTCCGTCAACAGCTCGTGGCTCCAGTCGATCGCGGTCTCGAGCGTCTGATGGCGGGGCAGCGCTGCGCGGCCTCCACCCGTGAGCAGCGCGAAGCGGTCGGTGAGCCGATCGAGGATCTGCCCGACGTCGAGGACACGGGTGCGGACGGCCGCGAGCTCGATCGCGAGGGGCAGGCCGTCGAGCCGCCGGCAGATGTCCACGACCGCGTCCCGGTTGGCGGCCGACAGCTCGAACGCGCCCGACGCCGCGCCGGCACGCTCCACGAACAGCCTGATCGCCTCGTTCTGCCGAAGCCTGTCGAGGGGCTCGGCCGTCTGCGCCGGAGGCAGCTCGAGAGGAGGCACGGGAAGGATGTGCTCACCGGGCGCCGAGAGCGGCTCGCGGCTGGTCGCGACGACTCGCACGCCCGGCGCGCGCCTTGCGATGTCGCTCACGAGGTGCGAGGCCGCCTCGAGCAGATGCTCGCAGTTGTCCAGCACCAGCAGCAGCTCCTTGCTCTCGAGGTAGCCCAGCAGAAGGGACGCCGGATCGGTGGCTGCCTGGTCGCGCAGGTCGAGGGCCGCCATCACCGTGTTGGCGACCAGGCCCGGATCGCGCACGTCGGCGAGCTCGACCAGCCAAGCGCCCGCGGGAAACGCCCTGGCCAGATCGCTTGCCGCCCGGATGGCCAGGCGCGTCTTGCCCACCCCGCCGGGACCGACCAGGGTGACGATCCGGGCCGTCGCCAGCCTCTTCCGCAGATCTGCCAGCTCGCGCTTGCGGCCCACGAAGCTCGTGGGTTCAGCCGGGAGATTGCCGAGACGGCGGACAGGCCTGGCCATGGTGGAGCCGAAATTACTACGGCTGGGGACTGGACGAGGGGTGGGATCGGCAAGGAATAGGTGATTCCACCGATTTCGGGTTCGCGGCCGCTGCCTAGGCTCGGAGCAGATGGTTGAGGAGCTACCCACGCAGCGGGTCGAGGTGACCTTCGTCGGCGCGCCGCCGGCGCGACAGGTCGAGCGGGCCCCGGGCGTCAGCG
>VBGE01000168.1 GCA_005880345.1 Chloroflexota bacterium
TTGACGCCGAAGATGAGATAGCCGCCCACGGCGACGAACACGACGACTGCTGCGATGACGATGACGACGCGAGCACTGCTCACGCGAACGTTCTCCTTCTATTCATGGCCCCAGACGCCCAAGGGTCATGTGCCGATGATGTCAGGCCGCCTGGACGGCCCGCCATCAGTGAAGCGATTCTCCGGGCGCCGAACCCTCCCACGCCGTCGTCTCCCAGTTGTCTTTCCGTCCGGCGGTCGGGATCCACGGCGGCAGCTCCATCACCAGCTGGTGGCTGAGCGCGGCCGCATATGGCTCGTAGCCGCGGCGCAGCGTGTTGAGGCGTTCCCGGAAGTCGGCGAGGTCGACGGTCGCGCCGGCCACCCGCAGCTGGGCGTGGATCGTCTCGATCTCCGCCTCGGTCAGCCGGTCGGGCGCGTCGAATCGCGGCGCCGCCTGCAGGACCTGGCTCAGGTCGCCCAGGGCGTGGCGACCGATGGCGTAGAGGCGCCGCGACGCCCACGTCCTGCCTTCCGGCCGCGCGGCCTGCCACGCCGTGGCCAGGTCCATGATCGCCGTGAGAGCGGCCAGCCAGGACTGGTTCTCATGCTGCGAGCGGAAGTAGCTGAGCACCTGGTATGAGAGGTGGCTTTCGAGCAGCTCAGCGGTCCACTCCTCCCAGCGGTCGAGCAGGGGACGCAGCTCGTCCGTCGCGCCGGCCTCCACGACTCGCCGGTACAGCTCGCCCGCGCTCGGCGGCGAGCCGGCCCACTCGTCGAGCACCGAGATCAGCGTCTCCCGCCGCGAGAAGCTCTGGTAGAGGATCGGCAGGTACGAGATCACGATGGCGAGGAAGCCGAAGCCGGTCCCGGCCTCCAGCACGGTCAGGAATCGTGCGAGGTCGGTACGGGGCGTGAAATCGCCCAGGCCGAGTGTCGTGAAGTTCGTCGCGCTCACGTAGAGATGACCGAACACTCCGGGCGCGCCGTAGTTTGCCGCCCACAGCAGCAAGGCGAAGCCGCAGACCAGCACCACGGCCCACAGCACGATCAGGACCAGCAGGGACAGCGGCCCGTAGACGCTGAGGAAGGTCTCGCGGTTGTCGCTTGGCGGCAGCCGTCGAGCGATCGCAGCCCAGGGCCTCCAGCTCGCGCGGTAGAAGACTTTGGAGATGCGGACGCCGGATACGCGGCGGGGCAGGATGATCGTCTCGAAGGCATCGCGAAGCACGCCGGCGACCAGCAGGAAACCGATCAGAGCGGCCAGAATCTGCATCAGCGGATCCAACCATCGCACCACTCGGGAAAGTTCATCGCCCGGCCGCTCAACTTGACACTGGTGGCCGATCTCAACACAATTCACTCTGGCTGGAAAGGCTGAGGAGTAAGACCCGCTGTCGGCGCGCTCTCGCCCCGGGGGAGGAAAACGGGAAGAAGGCGGCGGGAAATCGCATTTGTGAGGTTTTGCGCATGAAGGTAGCCCGTCTTTTACCTGCCCTCGCGGCTGTGGGCGTGTTGATCACGGCCTGCGGAGGCAACCCGACTTCGACTTCGTCGCCGGCGACCGTGCCGTCCGACCTGAGCATCAGCTCGTTCACGGCTGACTTCAGCTACATGGCGAAGCTGAAGGACCTGACGGCGGCGGGCAAGGGCAAGGTCGGGGTCATCCTCCCCGACACCACTTCGTCCGTGCGATACGTGCAGTTCGACCAGCCCTACCTGCAGAAGGCATTCGAGCAGGCGGGTTACAAGTCGTCTGACTTCACGATCGGCAACGCCCAGGGCCAGGAGGCCCAGGAGCTGGCGTTGGCCCAGGCCGACATCACCAACGGCGCAACGGTCCTGATCATGGACCCGTTGAACAGCACCGTCGGCTCGCAGATCCAGAGCCTCGCGCAATCGAAAGGCGTGAAGGTCATCAGCTACGACCGCGCCACATTCACCGGCACGAGCACGTACTACGTGAGCTTCGACAACGTGCAGGTCGGCGAGCTCATCGGCAAAGGCTTCGTCCAGTGTGTCTCGGACTGGGGTGTGAAGAACGCCCAGGTCTTCGAGCTCGACGGCGGCCAGAACTCTGACCCGAACGCAGTCTCCTTCGCCCAGGGCTACAACGACGCCATCTGGGGCAAGAAGGTGGCCAAGGTCGACGCCGGAACGACCAACACCCAGGGCATGAAGCTCGTCAACGAGCAGGTTGCCACCGACTGGAAGAACGACGTCGGACAGACGATCTTCCAGCAGGCATACACGGCCAACAAGGCGATCAACGCGACGGTTGAGGCCAACGACGGCCTCGGCAACGCGGTGGTCACAGTCCTCAAGAGCCAGGGCGTCAAGGCCAAGAGCATCCCGACCACCGGCCAGGACGCGACGCCGGACGGCATGGCCAACGTGCTGACCGACTACCAGTGCGGTTCGGTCTACAAGGCCGTCTACCTCGAGGCGCAGGCCGCTGTGGCGCTGGCCACGGTCCTTCGCGCCAACCAGACCCCGCCGTCGGGTCTCGTCAACGGGACGACCGCGCCCCCGTCGGGACAGAGCGGCAGCCAGCAGCCCGCGATCCTGCTGGTCCCGATCTGGGTCAACAAGGCGAACATCGCCTCGACCGTAACTTGCGGCGGCGTCACTTCTCCTTCAGCGGGATAATGCAGCTTGATATGGCTGCTGTCGCCGAACCTCGAGCGACTGACGAGCCGCTGTTACGAGTCCAGGACCTCGACAAGCACTTCGGCCCCGTCCAGGCCCTGTACCACGTCAACCTCGACCTCCCGTCCGGCCAGGTCACCGCGCTGTGCGGCGACAACGGCGCCGGCAAGACGGTGCTGACCAAGTGCGTCGCCGGCATCTATCAAGCCGACCACGGCCAGTTCCTGTGGCAGGGCCACCCGGTCCACATCCGCTCCGCGCGCGACTCGGCCAGGCTGGGCATCGAGACCGTCTACCAGGACCTTGCGCTGGCCGACAACCTGGACATCGTGCAGAACATGTTTCTCGGCCGCGAGAAGCTGCGCAGCGGACTGCTCGACGAGGACGCGATGGAACGTGACGCCGCGCAAACCCTGTCCAGCTTGAGGGTGACCACGGTCAAGTCGATCCGGCAACCGGTGGCATCGCTTTCCGGCGGACAGCGCCAGTCGGTCGCCGTCGCCAAGGCGGTCATGTGGAACTCCAAGCTGGTGATCATGGACGAGCCGACGGCCGCGCTCGGCGTGGTCCAGACCAAGCAGGTGCTCGACCTGATCAAGCGGCTGCGCGACAAGGGGCTGGCGGTGATGGTCATCTCACACAACCTGAACGACGTCTTCGAGGTCGCCGATCGGATCGCGGTGATGTACCTAGGCCGTCTCGTGGTGCAGGACGCCACGTCGAACTTCGATCGCCAGAGCGTCGTCGAGTACATGACCACAGGAGGACTGAGCCGCAGCGGTGGCAGACCTGTCCAAGGTTGAAGTCCCAGGCGCGGGCGAGGACCTCACGGCGGCGGCGCCGGAAGTCGCGGTCGCCGAGGTACCGCCCGAGCTAGTCGCCCAGTCGCTCGGCGAATACGTCCGCGCTTACGTGGCGCGCATCCGCGCGGGCGATAGCGGCGTCCTGCCGATCATCCTGGCGATGGTCGTCATCGTGGTCGTGTTCCAGGCCATCAGCCCCAACAACGTGTACCTGTCGCCCATCAACCTGGTCAACCTGTTCCAGCAGAGCGCCGTGATCATGGTGCTCGCCATGGCGGAATCCTTCGCCCTCGTCCTCGGCGAGATCGACCTGTCCGTCGGCTTCGTCGGTGCGTGTGGCGCCGCCATCACCGTCCAGCTCATCCAGCCGTCCACCACCAACTGGCCGTGGCCGCTCGCCATAGTCGCCGGGCTCCTCTTCTGTCTGGCGTTCGGGGCCGTCCAGGGCATCCTGATCACGCGACTGCACCTGCCTTCGTTCATCGTCACCCTGGCCGGCTACCTCGTCGCCAACGGCCTGTTCTTGAAGATCCTTCTGTTCGGCCCGTTCTCCGGCTATCCCAACCTCATCGGCCAGAGCGACAACCTGCACACCATCTACAACCTCATGTGGGGGATCATCGATCCGGTCGTTTCCTGGATCGGCGCCGCCGTGGTCGTGGCCGGGCTGGGCGCATTCATCTGGCTGTCGGATTCACGCCGACGCACGAGCGGCCTGGTGGCGCCACCGGCCAGTCTCACCCTGATCAAGATCGGCATGATCGCGGTGGTCGCGATCGTCGTGGTCGGGATCTGCAACCTCAACCGAGGTGTCTTGATCGT
>VBGE01000169.1 GCA_005880345.1 Chloroflexota bacterium
CACGACCAGCTCGCGGCTTGGTTTCGGCAGCTTCTCGGCGAGCTGGACGAGGACGAATGCGAGCGCGAGGACCATGAAGATCAGCCCGCCGAACATGTGGTACATGAACAGAACCCGCGAGATCAAAAACCACGGAAAGTACTGGCTGATGAAGCCGAGGAGGATCACCGCCGCGGTGAAGCTGCGCTGGCGGATCACGAAATAAGGCAGCGCCGCGACGGCGGGCAGGCTCGTCCACCAGATCCATGGGTTGCCCATGTTCGTGATGCGCGCCCACAGCTGCTGGCCGGTGAACGCGTCGGCGCCGAGTCCGTCGTACTGCGCGTAGTACAGAACCGGCCGCATGAGAAACGGCCACGACCACGGCTTCGAGCCGTACGGGTGCGTCGCCGTGAGCGTGTGGTGATAGTCGAATGACCACTGGGTGTACGCGACGAGGTCGTGGAAGCTCTGGAACTGGCCGCGCGCGAAGAATGGGAACCACGAAAGCAGGTAGATGCCGATCGGGATGATGACCAGCGAGATCAGGGCGACCGAGAGGTAGGTCGGCCAGAACACGCCTGCGATGCCCGGCCCTCCATCGTGGCGCCAGGACAGGAAAGGCCAGCCGCGGGGGCCGAAGTCGAAGTTCAGGCTGCGCAGGACGACGCGCGCGACCAGCCAGATCACGATGCTCAGCGCCGCGGCGAGCACGATCCACTTGGACGCGATGCCGATGCCGAGGATCACGCCGAGCGCGACCAGCGACATCATGGACGTGTTGAAAGAGCGAGCCTGGATGTGGACCAGGAAGAGGAAGTAGGCGCACAGGATGAAGAAGATCGGAAAGATGTCGATCATCCCGATGCGGGACTGGACGAAGAACATGCCGTCGAAGCACACCAGCGTCGCGGCGGCGATGGCGAACAGTCGATTCGGCCACAGGCGCCGCGCGAGCAGGTACATCATCGGGATGCACAGCGTTCCGAAGATGCAGCCCGCGATGCGCCACCCGAAGGTGTTGTACCCAAGGTCGATGTAGTCGCCATGCGCGCCCTGGAAGGTGGCGCGAAACCAGCCATACCCCCACATGCCCGCAGCGATGAACTCTTTGGCCAGCGGCGGCTCGGGGTCGATGTAGTTGTACTTGCAGAAGCTGGTCTTGGGATGACACTGCTCGACGCCCTTGATGTCGTTGTAGGCATCGACTGGAAAGTAGATCTCGTCGAACACCTGGCCGTTGGGCGGCGACAGCTGGCCGTTGGCGTCCTTGTAGCCCTTGTTGAACGGGTAGGCGAGGCCACACAGTGTGCCGAGGTCACCCTGCGCATCGATCGGCGTGCTGGTGACGCAGTTGGTGACGATCGTCGCGTTGCCGTTGGGCAGGAAGACGTTCGGCATGATCGGACTGAAGAAGCGCAGCACGAACGCGACGACTGCGAGGGCGATGATCGCGACCAGGTCCCACCGGTCGAAGTAGTTCCTGTCGGTGATGCGCCGGCCCTCGGCCGCGTCACTCACCGCTTGCGCTTGCGACGCCTTGCTCCGCCCTGGTTCTGGCCGATGCGCTCCGGCAGGTGAGAGTTGATCTCCCACACCGCCGCATCG
>VBGE01000170.1 GCA_005880345.1 Chloroflexota bacterium
GGCGAACTTGAACTCCGGGGCCAGCGCCTTGCGCCAGTGCGCCGGCTTGCGCTGCGCCGGCTCGACCAGATCGATCTTGTTGACGACGATGACCAGCCCCTTGCCCGCTTCAAGCGCGTAGCCGGCGACGTGCTGGTCCTGCGCGAGCACGCCGGCCGACGCATCGATGACCAGCAAGACCACGTCAGCGCGCTCCATCGCATGGATGCCCCTGAGCAGGCTGTAGCGTTCGAGGCGATCACGGCTGGAGGACTTGCGCCGGATGCCTGCGGTGTCTATGAGCACCACCGGCACTCCGTCGAAGACCAGCTCCGTGTCGATCGGGTCGCGGGTGGTG
>VBGE01000171.1 GCA_005880345.1 Chloroflexota bacterium
CGATCACGCGGCGCTTGGAGCGGCGCAGCATGGTCGCGATGTCGCGGTCGATGGGGGTCAGTCCTTGCCGCACGTCGAGCAGCAGGAGGATGACATCGGCCTGGTCGATCGCGATGCGAGTCTGCGCCTCGATCGCGGCGCGCGACGCGTCTTTCGCGCCATCGAGGTCAAGCCCCGCCGTGTCGACGACGGTGAATTCCCGGCCGCGCCATTCCGCCACGCCGTACAGACGGTCGCGCGTGAGCCCCGACTGGGCGTCGACGATCGCCTTTCGCCAACCGATCATGCGGTTGAAAAGGGTCGACTTGCCCACGTTCGGCCGTCCGACGATCGCCACAATGGGTCGCGCCACCCGTCAATTAGACGGGTTTTGGCTGGCGTGCCCACAGCAGCGCCGAGGCGGCGCCACACAGGACGGCGCCCGTGCCCAGGGCGGCCGCCGGGCTCACAAACGTCCACAGGGCCCCGGCCACCACGCTCGAGGCCAGGTCGGCGACGCCGTTGATGCCGTTGAGCACTCCGAATGCGGTGCCCAGGCGCCGCGCCTCGACCAGCGAGCTCGTCAGCGAACCTTCGACGGAGCTGACGACCGGGTTCTGCGCGCCCACAAGCAGCGCGAGCAGGCCCAGAGCCGGCCAGCCATGTCCCACCACGCCGACCACGCAGGCGGCCGCGAACGTGAGATATGCGGACGCCAGGACCGGGGCCTTTCCCACCCGGTCAGCCAGCCAGCCGGCTGGGAACGAGACCGTCGCTCCGACCGCGTTATGGGCGAGGTAGAACCCGACAGCCGCCGCCAGTGCAGCCGGCCGGCTCAGCTCCGGCTGCATGATCTGCGCGGCTCGAAGGGTGAAGAACGCGGTGGCAAAATTTCCCGTCCCGAACACCGCGACCGGCGCCATGAGCCGCCAGAAATTCGCCGGCAGCGGCACGCGAAGGGAGACCGGTTGCGGGCGCTCGCGTCTTGGATCCCGGGTCAACACCGCGAACAGCACGACGCACACCAGACCTGGGATCAGTGCGACCCAGAAGATCGTCCGAAAGCTGCTGCCCGTGGAGAGAAGGACGAACGCGACGGCCGGTCCTATCAGCGCGCCGGCCGTGTCCAGCGCTTCATGGAAGCCGAAAGCCTTGCCGAGGTCCGGCGTGTCGACCGACCCGGCGAGCATCGCCGAGCGGATCGGCTGGCGAAGGCCACGACCCATCCACGCGAGTGAGCGAGCCACGATGACCTGTGGCCAGCTGGCGACAGCGACCAGAAGTCCAAGACCAACCACCGTGGTGCCATAGCCTCCGACGGCGAGGCGCTTGCGCCACGCGATGCGGTCGCTGTACCAGCCGCTCCAGAGTTTGACCACGGCCGAAGAGCCATCGCCAATCCCCTCGACAAGACCGACGGCAAACGCCGGGGCGCCAAGGCCCGCCGTTATGAACAAGGGCAGGACGGCGAAGACCATCTCGTAGTTGGCATCCGCGGCCAGGTCGGCCAGTCCGATACCGAGGACGTTGCGGTTCAGCCAGCGATTCAAACGACTTCGAGCGGCTCTGGTTGAAACGGTCCTCCGTCCCGTTCGGCGATGAAGGTGTTGGCATCGACCGGCTTTGCCTCGTGCACTGCGACGATCAGGTAGACGTAGCCTGCCCACGCGCGTTCGGTGTCGAACCGCGACGCCTGGGCCGGGTGGTCCGGATGGCTGTGGTAGTAGCCGATGATCTCCATTCCCTGGTCATCAGCCTCACGTTGAATCCGGATGTGGTCCCGCGGATCGATCTCAT
>VBGE01000172.1 GCA_005880345.1 Chloroflexota bacterium
ATGCTGGCAGGCCCTGGATTGCCATTCGCGCTGGTCACCATGGTGCTCACGCCTGCGGTGGCCGTCCTGGTCTGGCGCCGCGCTTACAGCTGGTACCGCGTGCTGACGGTGGCCGCGATTGGATCCCTGGTTGTGGCTTGGGGCTCTGGACAGTCGCCATATCTGCTGCCTGGCCGGCTCACGATCGGCCAGGCCATCGCGCCGCCCGCGACACAGGCCGTGCTTCTGGTCATCGCCGCCGTGCTCGTGGCCGTCGTCGTCCCCGCCATGGGACTCCTTTACTACCTTGACCAGAGGAGCGCGCTGGAGTCGCCCGAGGCCTGATGCAGAACCACCTACGCACAGATCGCCCGGCGGTCCTGTTCGACCTCGACGGCACGCTGCTCGACAGCGTGTACCAGCACGTGCTGGCATGGCGGGAAGCCCTGGAGAGCGTTGGCATCCCGCTGTCGATCTGGCGCATCCATCGGCGAATAGGAATGAGTGGGGGCCTTTTCGTGCGCGCCCTGGTACGTGAGACAGGTCGTGACTTGAGCTCGGCGGAGGCCGACCAACTCAGGTCCCTTCACGCCGAGGCGTATAGGCGCCGAGTCGGCGACGTGCGCCCGCTGCCAGGGGCTCAGGCTCTCCTCGACATCCTCACCGAGCTCGGAGTCCCATGGGCTGTAGCGACCAGCGGCAGCGACGTGACTGCCAATGCGTCGCTCGGCCTGCTCAAGCTGCCGGCCGGAGTCCCCGTGATCACGCGTGACCACGTCGCGTATGCGAAACCCAACCCGGACCTCTTCCTGGCAGCCGCAAAATCGCTCGGTCGTCCCATCACCGAGAGCTTTGTCGTCGGCGACAGCGTGTGGGACATGCTGGCGGCGCAGCGAGCGCACGCGCTGGGCATCGGCGTCCTGTCAGGAGGGTATGGGAGGGAGGAGCTGGAGACCGCCGGCGCGTATCGCAGCTATGAGGACCCTGCCGACCTCCTCGCGCACATTGATGAGCTCGGCATCCGAACCCACTGAAACCGAAACGCGTTGGAACCATAACCTGCAGTTCCACGCATGGATCCTGCGGCAAATGCCGCATGCGTGTGAGAGCGCGCTCGACGTCGGCTGCGGCGACGGGGTGTTGACTACCAAGCTGGCGTCCCGCTCCACCCACGCGACCGGAATCGACATTTCACCCGAGATGATCGCGACCGCGCGTCGCGAGGCGGCTCGAGGGAACATCACGTATGTCACCGGTGACGTGCTGTCCAGTCCGCTGCCGGCTGACGGCTTCGATTTCGTGGCCGTTGTGGCGGCGATCCACCACATGCCGCTCGACGCCGCGCTCGCCCGGTTCGCGCGCTTGATGCGGCCCGGTGGAGCTCTGGCGGTGGTCGGCCTCGCCCCGAACACATCGCCCGCCGATTACGCGATGAGCGCTGCCTCGGTTTTCGTCAGCCGGCTGTTTCGGATCATGCGGGGCTGGTGGAGCTCTCCAGCTCTTCGCATCGAACCTGACATGCCCTACTCCCAGATCCGATCGATTGCGCGCCGGATGCTGCCCGGCGTCGTGCTGCGGCGGCGCTTGTTCTTTCGATACACGCTTCTGTGGCGCAAGCCCTAGCCCGCGACCGCGCGCTTCACGTGCTCCAGCTTGCGCGGGTCCGCGACCACGTAAACACGGGTGATCGCCCCCGCCTTGTGGCTGAGGGCGATCACGGCAGCGACCTTGCCCTCGCGGTAGACGACGGCGCCCGGCTCGCCGTTGATGTTGCGCCGCTCGAGGATTGAACCGGACGCAGGGCCGAAGAAATACATCACTCCATCGCCGACCTTCTGCGGGCCGACGTTGGGGTTGCGTACTGCGGCAAGCGTGCCTCCTACGTCCGCCCAACCGACGACGGATGGATCAAGGAGCGGAAGAAGCGCCTTGACGTCACCTGATGAGGTCGCCGCGATGAACGCGTCGACGATGCGTCGCTGTTCATCAGGATCGATCTTGAACCTCTGATTGCCGGCCTCTTCGGTGACGCGACGCCGCGCCCGGCTGGCCAGCTGACGGCATGCTGCCGGCGTTCGGTCGACCATCGTCGCGACCTTCTCAAAAGGAAGATCGAACACGTCGTGAAGCACAAACACCACCCGCTCAGCAGGTGACATCCGCTCGAGGACGATGAGCATGGCGAGGCGGACGCTCTCATCGAGGGTGACGATGCTCGCCGGATCGGTTGATTCGTCGCCGTCGACGATCGGCTCGGGGAACCAGGGTCCGATGTAAGCCTCGTGTCGAACCCTCGCCGACCGTAGCTGGTCGAGGCAGAGGCGGCTGACGACGACCAGAAGCCACGCACGTTCGTCTTCAATCGGGTCGAGGTCGGAGCGAAGCAGGCGTGTGAAAGCTTCCTGCACCACGTCCTCCGCATCGCTGTAGCTGCCGAGCAGCCGGTAGGCGACGTCGAGCAGGAATCCGTGGTGCTCTGCCCACGCCTGGTTGAAACCTGAGCTCTCGATCATGCGACCTCTAACCATCAAGGACGGCACAGGGATGCGGAATGTGACATTCGGCCAAAAGGTCACATTTCTCCCATCGCCCCCGTCCTTGGGGCATGAAACATTCGAGATCGATCCAGCTTGGGCCTCGAGC
>VBGE01000099.1 GCA_005880345.1 Chloroflexota bacterium
GAGTCCTGGCCATCTGGAGCATGAGAAAATCGTACCAAACAAAGGTACGATTGTCAAGCGCCTAAATACTTAATCGCGCTTCTCCAGGCCCGTCAGCCCGCAATCCAGGCGGGTCTATCCCACCCTCTTCCCAGTCCTCGTCCCGGTTCGCAGGCCCTAGTTCGCCGCCGGCAGCGTCAGCGTGAACTCACTCCCGACACCGGGCGTGGACTTGACCGTGATCTCCCCGCCATGCCTCGCTGCGATCTCCCGACACAAGAACAATCCCAACCCCGTCCCGGGAATGCTCACGTTCTCATCCGTCGGCAGGCGCCCGAAGCGCGTGAACAGCATCGCCATGTGCTCGGGGGCGATCCCGATCCCCTCATCCCTCACCGTCATCACAACCTCGGACCCCAGGTTCCGCACCGTGCACGCCACCTCGCCACCCTGGGGCGAGTACTTCACCGCGTTGTCGATGAGGTTGGCCACCACCGTCGCGATTCGAGCGCGATCGCCCTCCACCAGCATCGGCGTCCCATCGCTCTCGAGCGTGAACCGGTGGTCGGTCGTCAGCGGGCGGAACACGTCGATCTGCTCCTGCGTCACGTCGCCGAGGTCGAACCTCTGGCGGAACACGTCGAACGTGTCGTGCTCCAGCCGTGCGGTCTCCAGCATTTGCTCGACCAGCCGGTCCATCTGCGCGAGCTTGCTCTCCAGCAGTCGCGCGACCGCCGGGATCTGATCCATCGGGATCGCCCCGTCCTGGAGCATCGAGTTGTAACCCCGAATCACCGTGAGAGGCCCTCGCAGCTCGTGCGACGCGATGTTCAAGAACTGCGTCTTGGTCTGTTCGAGCTCGGCCATCCGATTGGCGTGCGACCGCAGGCGCGCCTCCTCGCGAGCATGCTCCGCGTTGCGAGCATCCTCACGAGCCTTTCGGTCGGTCAGGTCCCGCGTCACCTTGCCGAACCCCCGCAGCCTTCCCGTCTCATCCCGCAGTGCCGTGATCACGACGTTGGCCCAGAACCGGGACCCGTCCTTGCGGATGCGCCACCCTTCCTCTTCGTAGCGGCCATCGCGCTTCGCCACCTCGAGCTCCCAGTCGGGCTTGCGAATCCGCGTGTCGGCCGCGGGATAGAAGACGGAGAAATGCCGGCCGATGATCTCTTCGGCTTCATAGCCCTTGATCCGTTGCGCGCCCTCATTCCACGTCACGATCCGGCCGGCCGGGTCCAGCATGAAGATCGCGTAGTCGACCACACCCGAGACCAGCAGCGCGAACTGGTCGCCCAGCTCGGCCGTGGTATTGGCTTTCCGCAGCACCATTCCGATCTTAAAAGATCAGACGGGACCCCAGACGGCGCGCGCGACCCTACCCACCAGCTCCAGCTTGCGACGCTCTTCGTCGAGAGAGAGGCGATTTCCTTCCATCGTGGATGCAAACCCGCACTGCGGGCTCAAGGCCAGCCGCTCCAACGGCACGTATCGGGAAGCTTCCTGAATCCGCCGCTTGAGCTCCTCTTCCGGCTCGAGCCCAGGCTTCTTGCTCGTGACGAGGCCGAGCACGACCACCCGGTCCTCAGGCACGCGCGCCAGCGGCGCAAACCCACCCGACCGCTCGTCGTCGTACTCGAGCAGGAACCGGTTGAACCTCGTCCTTTCGAATATGCGCGCGATCGGCTCGTAATCACCCGCCGCGTAGAACTTGCTCTGGTTGTTGCCCCTGCAGATGTGCATCGCGAAGGTGACGCCGGGATGCCCTTCGATGATGGCGTTGTCCATTTCGATGCACGTGTCGATCAGCCTCTCGGGGTCACTGCCGCGTTGGCGATAGCCCTCGCGCAGCTCCGGGTCGAGCAACGCCGCGTACTGCGGTGCGTCGATCTGGATGTAAGTGCAGCCCAGTCGCACCAGCTCATCCACCTCTCGCCGGCTGAGGTCCACGATGTCGGCAAGGTAGGTGTCGCGCGTGGGATACGCGCCGCGCGACTTTTCAGGGTCGTAGTACGCAGCGGCCTGCTGGGCGCTGATCATCGTGACCTTCGCCGGCAAGCCCGCGTGGGCTGAGCGCAGATAGGTGAACTCCTCGGCCGCCATGTTGCGCAGCGGCCGCAACTTCTCGACCACCACCGGCCGCCTGAAGAGGAGCTCCTCGCCCTTCTCGTCGCGGAACGGAATGGCCCATCCTCCGAGCTTGTCGAACCCGGCCATCGCATCGACCAGGTGGCCGAAGAACGCGTAGCGGCGCTGCTCGCCGTCGGTGATGACGTCGATGCCCGCCCCGGTTTGCAGCGCGACCGCCTCGTCCACGGCGCGGTCCTCCAGCTCCTTGAAGCGCGCGGCGTCGATCTCGCCGGACTCGAGCTGCCTGCGCGCGTCCACCAGGAACTGGGGACGAAGGAGGCTGCCCACGACTTCCGCCCGCACCTCGCGAGTGATCACCACCAGACGGGAGCATGATGGCACGTGGGGAAAGTGCCGAAAACCACCGCCTTCGACATAGTCGCCATCGCGGCGTCGGCCGGAGGCGTGACCGCCCTGGCCCGGCTTCTAAGTGAGCTGCCGAAACTGGGGGCAATCGTGGTGATCGTGCAGCACGTCGACCCACGCCATCGGAGCCTGATGCCGCAGGTCATCGGCCGGCGTTCTCCGCTTCCAGTGGAGCACGTCGAGGACGAGACCCAGCTCGCGCCTGATCATGTCTACCTCGCGCCGCCGGACCACCACCTGCTCGTCAACCGCAAGGGAAGGGCGACGCTGACGGACACCGAGCTCGTCAACTTCGTGCGACCTTCGGCCGACCTGTTGTTCGAATCCGTCGCCGCGGCTTACGGCGACCGCGCGATAGCCGTGGTGCTGACCGGCTCCGGCCGCGACGGCGCGATGGGCGTGACGGCGATCAAGCAGCGACGCGGGACAGTCATCGCGCAAGACGAGCAATCTTCAGAATTCTTCGGCATGCCCTCCGCGGCGATCGCGACCGGGGCGGTCGACTTCATCCTTCCCCTTGACGCGATCGCGCCCAAGCTCGTAACCCTTATGAGGGGACGAGACGGAGAATGACGCTCGGGTCAGGCCAGGAATTCGAGAGGCTCATCGAGTATCTGCGCGACTCGCGCGGCTTTGATTTCACCGGATACAAGCGCGCCAGCCTCATCCGGCGGGTCAGCCAACGATGCGCCGAGCTGGGCATCGATGACTTCCGTATCTATCTGGATTACCTCCAGGTCCACCCCGAAGAGTTCGGGGCGCTGTTCAACAAGATCCTCATCAACATCACCGAGTTCTTCCGCGACAAGCAGGCCTGGGACTACCTGGCCGAGAAAATCGTTCCCCGCATCGTCGCCAAGAGCGGCGACATCCGAATCTGGAGCACCGGCACCTCGTCTGGTGAAGAGGCGTACTCGGCGGCAATCCTGTTTTGTGAGGCGATGGGGGAAGCAAGCTTCGTCGACCGGGTCAAGATCTATGCCACGGACGTCGACGAAGATGCGCTGAGCAAGGGGCGTGGCGGGTATCGCGCCAAGGACCTGGCCTCGCTTCCCGAAGACCTCAGGTCGAAGTATTTCGAAAGCCAGGGCGAACGCATCATGTTTCGCAGTGCGCTGCGCAGGACGATCGTCTTCGGCCGGCACGACATCACGCAGGACGCGCCCATCTCCCGCCTCGACCTGCTCATCTGCCGGAACACACTCATCTATTTCACGTCTGAGGCGCAGGGCAGGATCCTGGCCCGGTTCCACTACGCGCTGAACGACGATGGATATCTGTTTCTGGGCCGGTCCGAGATGATCCTCAGCCACACCGGGTTGTTCACGTCGGTCGACGTGAAGCAGCACATCTTCACCAAGGTGGCCAGGCTGCAACTTCGCGAGCGGCTCATGGTGCTTGCTCAGTCGGGCAATGCCGAGGCCACCAACCACGTGACCAGGCAGCTTCGCGTGCGCGAGCTGACCACCGAGGGAACGCCGCACCCGCAGCTGGTCGTAGACATGCTTGGCGTACTGATCAGCGCCAACCTGATGGCCCGCCAGCTTCTCGCGATCGACCCGGATGACATCGGCCGCACACTGCGGGACCTGGACGTCTCCTACAGGCCGGTCGACCTGCGAACCCCGATCGATCTGGTCAATCGAGAGCGCCGGGCTACCACCATGCGCGGCATCGAGATCCGTAAGCCGGACGGCCTGCCGGCCATGTTCGACATCCACGTGGCGCCGCTGGTCGACGATGACGGCGCGGTTGTCGGCAGCGCCGTCAACTTCATCGACGTCACGCAGGCGGTAGAGCTGCGTTCGGAGCTCAACCGGCTCAGGCAGGAGGTCCAGTCGAACAAAGAGGAGCTCGATACAACCAACGAGGAGCTGCAATCCACCGTCGAGGAGCTGGAAACGACCAACGAAGAGCTGCAGTCGACCAACGAGGAGCTGGAGACGCTGAACGAGGAGCTCGAGTCGACCAACTCAGAGCTGGAGAGCGTGAACAACGACCTCAGGGTCCAGAATCTCCAGGTCGAGCGGCTCAACACCCTGCTCCTTGCGATCACCGGCAACATCGAGGTTGGGGCTGCCGTGCTGGACAGAACCATGGCAGTGCAGGTGTGGAACGCGCGCGCCGCTGACCTGTGGGGCGTGCGCTCGGACGAGGTGGTCGGCCATTCGTTCTTCGACCTCGACATCGGCCTGCCGGCGGAGCAGCTCCGCCAGCTGATCGATGCCAGTGCAGGCGGGCGTCCACTCCACGACGAGCTCGTGGTGGAGGCCACGACCAGGCGGGGCCGGCACATCCGCTGTCGCGTCATCGCCCACACACTGGGCGATGGCGGCCCACCGACCGGGGTCGTCCTGGTGATGGAGGAGCTGAACCCTACGCGACCGAGCTGATGGCGCCGCGTAAAGACTCGCGCCAGTTCTCGAGCAGCGTCTCGAGCATCTCCACCTCGGCGGCGACGGAATAGCGCTCCGCGGGCGGCAGGTCGACAGCCGCGCGCCGCAGCTTGCCGGAAAGTCTGTCGGCGGTGTTGACCAGACGGCCATAGGCGGCCGACCAGTACTCGGGCCTTTCCGGCGATCCCCACCTCAAAAGAGACGAGCAGTAGTTCTCCTGCGCGTTTTCGGTCTCGGCCCGCAGCCGGTCGACATCCGAATTGAGGTGCTCGCGACCCGGCATGCCAACCCGGCGCTCCACGCCGGCCAGCAAGAGGCGCTTGGATTGCATCATCAGGAGGCGCGCCGAGATGAGGCTTTCGGCGATGGACGGCCTCTCCAGTGTCATGTCGCTCATCGGTCCGCGCCCACCGCCAATGTGGCCGCAATGCCGTATCCGCGGTTGCGAATCACGGTGATGACCTCGCCCAGGCCCACCTCGCGCAGCCGGTTGCGCAATCTCATGATGTAGGTCCTGACCTGGGCCTCCGACAGCCGCGAATTCTGCCAGGCGAGCGTCGCCAGCTGCTTGCTGGTGAAGGGATGGCGCGGGTGGCGCAGCAGGAAGTCCAGGAGGTCGGCCTCTCGCCGGGTCAACCGGAGGGACTTGCCCGCGTAGGTGAGAGTGTGGTCCTTGCGATCGATGACCAGGCCGGCCAGCTCGGCGTGGCGGTCCCGCCACGTTGCCAGGCGGCCTTCGATCCAGGCCAGGTGGCGGCTGAGCTCCTCAGCATCCGGGCTGCCCTCGGCGCGAGCGATCACGGAGCGCAACACAGATGCCATCTCCTCGTAGATGGCAATCCAACCCGAGACCTCCGGCAGCGCCGAGGTGGTGAGGTCCTCGCCCGGAAGCTCGCTCCAATCCCGCCGAACTAACAGCATTCAGCCATTGCCCCAGGTTCCGACTCTACAACGACTCGGCCCTGGAGCCAAGTGAATTTTGACCCTGAATGTTGCGCTTCCAGGCCTATCGTGTAGCCCGGTATGGCTGCGGGGCGCAGCGGGCTCAGTTCACGAACCAGCCGGGGGGCACACACAGGGCAAGGGGCCGAGATCCGGAGGGAGGGTCTGGCCCCTTTGCCGTCCCTGGAGCTTTTCGTGCCGACGATCGACAGCCTCGAAGAGATTTGCGGCTGGCTGGGCACGTTCCGAGAACGCCTGCGCCTGGCCCACGACGAGGAGCGCCCTCAGGTGGCCTTGTTGGTAGGGCAGCGCGAGGCCCGGTTCCTCGTCAGGCGGGCCGAGCTGTCCTGAGCCGGCGATGAGCCAGGTCAAACTTCGGCGGCTGCCGCCGGAGCTTCCGCGCGACGGCCATAGCAAGCAGCGCATCAGGGTGGTCATCGTCGAAAACCACCAGCTTGTCTCGGAGAGCCTCGGCATGCTGCTGGACGGCCAGCCGGACATGGAAGTGGTGGGCAAGGCCACCTCGGTCGCCGAGGCGGCGGCGCTGCCCAGTCATCTGTCTCCGGATGTTGTCGTGATGGATTTCCACCTCGACGACGGCACCGGGAGGGACGCGGCGCTCGCGATGCGCCAGCGTTTTCCGGAGGTCAGGTTCGCCTTTCTGAGCCGGGATGGGAGCGAGGATGCCCAGCTCGCAGCGATCGAGGCCGGTGCCAGCGCCTACCTGCAGAAATCGAGCCCGGCGTCCGAGGTCATCGCCACAATTCGCAAGGTGGCGCAGGGTGGCAGCCTCATAACGCCGGCGATGATCGCCCGGCTCGTCAGCAGGGGCAAGGATCGCGAGCACATGCGCAGCAGCCTCAGCCCACGCGAGCGAGAGGTGCTGCAGCTGATGAGCACCGGGGTGGGAACCCGTGAAATCGCGACTCGCCTCGGGATCAGCTATTCGACGGTCCGGTCGCATGTGCGATCGATCAGCGCCAAGCTCGGTGCGAAGTCGATGGTGAACGCCGTGGTCACAGCCCACGATCTGGAGCTCGTCAACTGATCAGTTGAGAAAGGCGCCGGTCCGAAGGTCGAAAAGGTCCGGGTGGGCCTTCAGCGCGCGCAGGATGGCCAGGCCGTCGAAGTGGCGCACATCGTACTGGCACATGACCGCCACCGGGTAGCGCCTGCACATCACCTCA
Source organism: Chloroflexota bacterium (assembly GCA_005880345.1). GTDB lineage: Bacteria > Chloroflexota > Dormibacteria > Dormibacterales > Dormibacteraceae > 40CM-4-65-16. The sequence continues at coordinate 6,998 of VBGE01000099.1, forward strand.
AACGCTTCCTCGTAAGCCAGCATCTGGTCCTCGGAGGCAAACATCTCGCGCTCGGCGGCCATCTCGCCGACGATGCGGATGACTGACGCTCCCTTGACCGTTGCGCCGGCCAGGATCTGCTCCCACTGCGCGATCGCGTCGGCGGCCAGTCCCCCCTCGAAGTGGACCACCTCGATGCCCTCCGAGATCTCCAGGGCGTCCGCATAGCGCCGCAAGACGTCGCCCGACGCCACGAGATAGCTGGGCTGGCGCAGCCGAATTCCGTCGGCCAGGAACGGCACTGCGAGCCGCAAGCCACCGAGGTCGGAGCTGAAGAACGTGGCCAGGTGAAGGGGGACGTTGGCGGTGACACCGGCCACGCTCGCCGTCGCCGCCGCAGGCGCCGCAGATGTCGAGCCATCGACGAAGGTCGCAAGGTCTGATTCCCGAAAGCGCCGTTCGCGCCGCCTGCCGACGCGCTGGGCCTGGAGAAGCCCAGAGTCCGACCATCGACGTATTGACGCCTGGCTGACCCGGAGGAACCGAGCCGCTTCCGCCGTGTTCAGCAAGTCTTCACTAATATACTTGGCGCGCATCATTGATGGTAGTGCATAGCATTGCACACTACAATGCAGTTAAGGGCGATGGCCAAAACCAAGGACGATCCGACCGCGACAGCCGCTCGCGTGCCCGAATGGCTTGGCGAGGCGCGCGGCTATGGGTTGCTCGGCCGGCTGTCCGACGGGCTGGTCGTGGAGGTCGTGGCCTCGGGGCGAAGGGTCGAATACCCCAAGGGCGGCCTGGGCCTCCGTTGGGACGAGGAGCCCAAGACGGCCATCCTGGTGCGAGGGTCGGCGCGTGGATTTCTCGCCTACCCTGACGGCAGCCAGATCACCACGCGCTATCTCCGGCCTGGAGACGTGACCGGGGTCTTCGCCTCGCGCCAGCCGCATATCGCGCGCGGCATCCAGGCGCTGGAGGCGTCCGAGCTGCTGCTCATCGATGCCGAGAGGATGCACCAGATCTCCATGGCGTACCCGGCGTTTGGGTGGGCGCTGATCGAGGAGCTCACCACTGTGCTGAACGCGACGCATCGCGCGCTCTACGTGCGCGCCTTTGGTTCGGTTCGCCAGCGGGTGGCGACGGCCATCGTCGACCGTGCGCGGCTCAGCGGCGACGTCGCGGTGGGTCACAGCATCACCGGCACTCAGGCCGAGCTGGCGACGGCCGCCGGTACCGCGCGCGAGGTGGTCGCCACGATACTCCAGGGATTCAAGCGCGAAGGCCTCGTCGACGTGCACCGGGGGATGGTGGTGATTGTCGATCCCGGTGGGTTGGAGCGCGAAGCGGACAGCGGCTTCTAGAGGCTCGAGACGCCGACCTCGACCTTGCGGGTCCGCGGCCCGTCCCATTCGCACAGGAAGATCGCCTGCCACGTGCCCAGGGCCAGCTTGCCTCCGCTCACCGGCGCGGTGCACGAAGGACCTACAAGGACGGTCTTGATATGCGAATCGGAGTTGCCCTCGGCATGCTCGAATGCCGCCTCCTTGGGCACGAGCTCTGCGAGATGCGATTCGATGTCGCGTGCCACGTCAGGGTCGGCGCCTTCGTTGATGGTCACGCCGGCCGTCGTATGCGGGATGAAGACCAAGCAGACACCGTCCGCTACACCGGATCGGGTGACTGCTTCGACGACCCGTTCGGTGATGTCGATGAGCTGGGCCCGTCGTCGGGTGGTGACCTCGAACGTGACCCAGCTCTTGCCTTCCCCGCCTACCGGGGAAGGTGACCCCGACGCGGAGCGGCTCGGTCGGATGGGGCCTCTTGGCATCCGCTCTAGCGGCGGGCCGGGACCTGCTGCAGGATCTTCAGCGATTCGCGGATGAACGCCGGGATGTCGGACGGCTGGCGCGACGTCACCAGGTTGCGGTCGACGACCACCTCCTGGTCGACCACGTTGCCTCCCGCTTTCCTGAGGTCACCCTGGATCGTCTTCCACGCGGTCATCTTGTAGCCCTTGTACTCGTCTGCAGCGAGGAGCAGCTGCGGGCCATGGCAGATGGCGAACACCGGTTTGCCGGCGGGCAAGAACGCCTTGACGAAGCTCACCGCCTCGTCGTGCGCTCGCAGCTTGTCAGGGCTGCCGCCGCCCGGGATGAACAGCGCGTCGAAGTCGTCCGGCTTCACGTCCCTGAAGGATTTGTCCGTCCGGGCCTTGACCTTGCCCTTGTCACCCTCGAGCTCCGCGCCCGCCTCCAGGCCGACGATCGTCACCTCATGCCCCGCCTGGCGGAACGCGTCGTAAGGGTCTTTGAACTCCGAGTCCTCGAACCGGGGACCGAGAACACAGGCGATTCTCATGCGACACCTCCTGATTTCGAGTTTCAAACTCCACGTTACGAGGTAAACCAGAGGTGCATGCAACTCCAATCCTCCGTCTCACTGTGGCTGGACGACTCTGACGACGAAGCGCGAGCGAGCTCGCAGGAGTCGAGCCCGAACCTGGCCGACGTCCTTTCGGAGATCGAGGCTCGGCCCAGAACCGCGCCCGAAGCTGGCCAGGTCGACACCGACGACGCCCTTGGCGCCTACCTCCGCGAGATCGGCCGAGGCACCCTGCTGACCAAGGAGCAGGAGGTCGAGCTGGCCAAGCAGATCGAGGCGGGCTCCGACCCCGCCCGGCGCCGCATGACGGAGGCCAACCTGCGTCTTGTCGTGTCCATCGCCAAGAAGTACCAGGGCCGCGGCATGCCGCTGCTCGACCTGATCCAGGAAGGCAACGTGGGCCTGATGCGGGCGGTCGCCAAGTTCGACCATCGCCGTGGGTTCAAGTTCTCGACCTATGCCACATGGTGGATCCGTCAGGCCGTGCTCCGCGCGATCGGGGACCAGGCCCGGACCATTCGGCTCCCGATCCACATCGGCGACCAGACGAACAAGCTGGTCCGCATCTCCGACCGCTTGCGCGACTCGCTCGGGCGGCAGCCGACTGACGAGGAGATCGGCGAGGAGCTTGGCCTCACGTCGGTCGAGGTCGAGGGGCTGCGCCAGACGTCACGCGACACGGTCTCGCTGGAGACCCCGATCGGCGAGGACGGCGACACCGAGCTCGGCCACCTCATCGAGGACGCCAACGCGGAGTCGCCGGCGACCCTCGCCATGCAGTCGGACCTGAAGGACCAGGTCGACGGCGTGCTCAACACCTTGAAGCCTCGCGAGCGCCGCGTCGTGCAGCTCCGGTTCGGGCTGGGCGATGGGCACCAGCGCGCTCTCGACGAGGTGGCGCGCCGGCTCGGCATGAGCCGCGAAACGGTGCGCCAGCTCGAGCGGCAGGCGCTCGACAAGCTGCGCCGAAGCGGCCGCGCCGACGCGCTGCGCCCGTACTCACGCGACTGACAATCCGGCGGTGATCGGCCTCGGACCGTATCTGGCGTTTCTCGGGGTGTCGCTGCTCGTTATCTGCACCCCAGGCCAGGACACGGCGCTGACCATCCGCAACACGCTTCTTGGCAGTAGGGCCACCGGCGTGGCGACGGCGGTGGGTGTGTCCACCGGCCAGGCGGCCTGGACGGTCGCGACGTCCGCCGGCCTCGCCGTGGTGCTCATGGCGTCGGGACCGCTGTTCCTGGCGATCCGGCTGGCGGGCGCCGCGTACCTCGTCTACCTGGGCATCCGCTCGCTGCTCAAAGCGATGCTGCGCCAGGAGATTGGGGACGCCGCTCCAGTCCACTCACTCCTTTCGCCCCGCGCCGCCTTCGTGCAGGGATTCCTGAGCAATCTCTCCAACGCCAAGATGGTCGCGTTCTTCATCAGCCTGCTGCCGCCGTTCGCGGGCCCCCATCCCAGCTTCGCGCTGCTGCTCGCACTCGGCCTCAACTTCAGCCTCCTCACGCTCGTGTGGCTCACCGGCTACGCGGTCGCGGTGGCGCGGTTCGGGCGCTGGCTGCGTCGCGGTTCAGTCCGGCGTGCCCTCGAC
>VBGE01000173.1 GCA_005880345.1 Chloroflexota bacterium
TTGAAAGCGGGGTGGATCGGGGCCTCGGTCGTCGCCAGGAACCGCGTGCCCATGAGCACGCCGGCAGCGCCTAGCGCCAGCATCGCCGCGAGGCCGCGGCCGTCCGCTACCCCACCAGCCGCCAGCACAGGCACCGGCGCGACCGCTGTGGCCACGGCGGGAACGATGACCGCGGTGCCCATCAGTCCGATGTGCCCGCCGCCGTCCGTCCCTTGGGCGACGATCACGTCGGCGCCGGCCTCGGCCGCTTTGACGGCGTCCGCCACGGCCGGGACCATGTGGATCACCTTGATTCCACGGTCGTGTGCGCGGTCGAAGATGGCTTTGAGGTCCTGGGCGTCACCCGGCCACGCTGTGGAGAGGACGGCGGGCTGGGCGTCGAGCGCCAGGTCGATCTCGTCGTCGCTCATGAAGTTGAGCAGCACGTTCAGGCCGAATGGGCCTTCGGTGGCGGCGCGAACTGCGCCGACGAGCTCGCGCAGGCGGTCTGGCGGCGCGTCGCTGACGCCGAGGATGCCCAGGCCGCCCGCGTTGGTGACCGCGGCGACCAGCTCCGGCGATGTGCCGGGGCTCATGCCGGCGAGCACGATCGGGTGCTCAATCCCCAGGAGCCGGGTGAAGCTGGTCTTGATCACCGGCGCGTCATCTCAGTCACGAGGTCGCGCCTGCTCGCAGGGATTTCAACTAGCGGATCAGGCTGATCCCCAGCACCCCCGCCGTCGCCAGCAGCAGCACCAGCACGCCCAGAGTGCTCAGACAGCTCGCCGACTTCCTGGCGGCCGGCTTGGCCGGAGGCGTGGGGTTGTACACGACGTGAGCCTGCGGGATCGCCGATGTCGGCTGCGCGATGGCGATGCCGATGGGTGTGGATGGGCTCATCGCGGGCGACGCCTGGGGCACCATCCGCGACAGGTCCGCGCCCGGCTAGAGGCTTTGTCGCCAGCCTAGACACATCTGGTCCGCCACGCGCGACATCGCCACGTCGAACTCCTGTCCTGTCTGGAAACGCTCCTCCGGCCGCTTGGCCAGCGCCTTGAGGATGATCTGCTCGAGCTCTGGGTTGAGGCCGGGCTGAAAAACGGAGGGCGGCTTGGGCGGGGCCTGTACATGCTTGGCCATGAGGGTGAATGGCCCGTCAAGGTCGCTCGCGCTGAAGGGAGGCTGGCCGGCCACCAGCTCGTAGAACATGATCCCGGCCGAATAGATGTCGCTCCGTCCGTCGACCTTGCTGGACGCAACCTGCTCCGGCGACATGTATTGCGGCGTGCCGACCGTCGTACCGGTCTTGGTCGCGGTGCCGCCGACTCCGGTGTCATCCATGAGCCGCGCAATGCCGAAGTCGGCGACCTTGACCATGCCCTCGTCCGCAATGAGCACGTTCTCCGGCTTCATGTCGCGGTGGACGATGGCGTGGCGGTGGGCGTAATCCAGCGCCTGCAGCACGCCGTGCATGACGGCGAACACCTGCGGCGGCGGTATCGGTCCGTGGTTCATCCACTCACGCAGCGAGCGCCCACGGACGAACTCGAGGACCAGGTAGTTGACGTTCCCCTGCAGCTCCATGTCGTGGACCTGGACAAGGTTCGGGTGGCTGGTCCGGGCCATGACCTGCGCCTCCTGAAGGAAGCGCTTCAAGGCGACCGGGTCGGCCGACTGGATCAGCTCCTTGATCGCGACCTCACGGCCGAGGCCGGGCTGCTCGGCGAGGTAGACAGCACCCATCCCGCCACGGCCGAGCTCGCTCTTGACGCGGTACTTGCCGATGTAGTGCTCGCCGGGGATCTTCGGCGGAGTCGTAATCGAAGCGATTGGCGGCGGCGGCACGGTGGCCGGCGGGACCGGGATGAGGCGCATCGTCGCCCCGATGTCCGAGGCCGGTCCGTGCTCAGGCCGGCTGTCCGATTCGGGCGCCGGCGCCCATGCCGGCGTGGGCGGCTGTGGCGAGGATTTTGGCGGTTGACCGGAATCGGTCATCGTGCGGCGAGCCTAACAGAGTCTTTTCACCTCCCATCGGGTATGGCGTTTTGCGGTCCCTGCCCCGATAATCTGGCGCGCAGCAGCCACTCAACAGGAGGAGATTGATCGATGTCGCAAATGCCCCCACCGCCGCCCAGCCAGCCGGCACAGCCGCCGATGGGCGGAGCTCCGAGCGCCGTCGGAGGCAACAAGAACCTCTACACCATCCTCGCCTGGGCGCTCTTCCCACCCATCGGCAGCCTGATCTTTCTGTTCGTCGGCAAGGACGACCCCGACGTCAAGCACAACGCCGCGGCGGCCACGGTCATTCACGGAGCGGCCCTGATCGTCTACATAATCCTCATCATCCTGTCCGCGGTCACGCTCGGACTGCTGACCCCGCTCTTGTTCGTCTGGTACGCGTTGTGGTTCATCGCGTGGGTGGTCGGCCTGGTTCTCGCGCTGCAGGCCAACGGCGCCCGCGTCCAGTTCCCCGTGGTGGGAGCCATGGCCGAGAAGTACGTGCCCATGGTCGAAGGCTGGGCGAAGTAACCCTCTGATTTTCAAAAGGCCTCGCCTCCGGGCGGGGCCTTTTTCTTTGCCGGCGGCTACTCCTCTTCCGCCTAGCGGTGGCCTCGGCGCGCACTGACGCGAGCTGGTAGCGGAGGCGCTCGATCTCTTCCAGCATCTCCTTGACGCGCGGGTCCGGGCCGCCGGAGCTGTTGGCAGAGGCGTCGGCCAGCTCGATCTTGAGGCGCTCGACCGCGACCTTCAGCTCGCGGCGCTCGGCCAGGAGCTGCTGGACGAGCGAGTCAGACGGCCTGGTCGGCTCTTTCGACATAGCGGCAGAGACCCGGCTGAAACTCCCGCAGGCGGAGGTGTTCCATCTCGCCGCGCAGGTAGCGAGCCTTGATGGCGAGGCTGCGTATGCCTTTGGTCTCCTCGAATGGAAAGCGATACAGCCTCCCCGAGTCGACGAGCAGGCAGACCGAGAGCTTCTCGCCCTCCTTCTCGATCACGTGCTTGTAGCAAGGCACGGTGCGGCGCGCGATCTCGATCTTCTTGAAGCCCCCTACCCTGCCGGCGAGGACGTCGATGGGGCTGCGCATGGCTCGACTGAATGCTAATTGAGCAGGGTCAGCTGCTCTGGCTCCGGAGGCGGTTTGAGGATGACGCGTCGGCGGTCCGAAACGCCGTGCACGGAGCGCAGCCGGGCAACCTCGCGCATGGTCTTCGCGCCAAACACAGGCGGAAGATAGGCCCGGTCGAGGTAAGCCTTCTCGTATCGCGGCACGAGCTCGGGCCAGTGCCGGTTCAGGACGGCCATGAAGTGCTCGCGCGTCCCGTCCTTGAGGTGCAGCATGCCCGCCCACAATCCCGTGGCGCCCGCCGCTCGCGCCGCCTTGACGACGGCCTCGAGCTGTTCGGGGCGGTCTGAGAGGCCGGGCAGAATCGGCGCCATCCCGACACCGACGTCGATGCCCGCGCTCACCAGTTTTTCGATGGCGCGGAGCCTCTGCCGCGGGTGCGCTGTGCCCGGCTCGGTCTTGCGCCAGACGTCGTCATCCACGGTCGGGATGCTGAACGTGATGTGCAGGTCGGCCCGCCGGGCGAGGTCGGCCAGCACGTCGATGTCGCGGACGATCATCGGACCACGCGTGATCATCGCGGTCGGGTTCGCGAATGCGCGGAGCGTTTCGAGGCAGCTGCGCGTCAGCCGGTACTGCCCTTCGGCGGGCTGGTACGGGTCGGTCGCCGCGCCGATGACGACGGTTTCCTTGCGCCAGGAGCGCCGCGACAGCTCGCCGCGCAAGACCTCCGCCACGTTGACCTTGACCCGGACCGTGCGGCCGTAGCGATCGTCGGAGGGCCGATCGGCGCGCAGCTCGAACGCGCGCACGTAGCAGAAGGCGCAGCGGTGCTCGCATCCCGTGTATGGATTCAGGGACCACGAGAATCCCATGTTCTTGACGGGGTTCAGCGCGGACTTGCACTGGACTTCGACGTATTCGACCTCCGCCAGGCGAGGCTCCACAGCGGCCATCCACACCATGATAGAACAAATGTTCTACGTGACTAGCGGGTCAGCTTGATGTCGCTGCCTGGCGCCTCGCCGATCGGGCGGCCCTTGCGCAGCCGCCGATTTGGACGTGCCAATGACGATGGACAAAAGTCGTTCAAGGCGCATTCGCCACACCGCGGCTGACGCGCATCGCATATGCGCCGCCCATGCAGGATCAGCCGCAGCGAGAGAGCCGTCCATTCCTCCGGCGGCACCATCGACGTCACCTGGAACTCGATCTTCACCGGGTCCTTCGTCTGGACCAGGCCGATCCGGTTCGTGAGGCGGATGACGTGAGTGTCCACGGCGAACCCCGGGATGCCAAATCCCGCGCCGAGGATCACGTTGGCCGTCTTGCGACCGATCCCCGGAATCTTCGTCAGCTCGTCCATCGTCCGAGGCACCTCGCCGCCGAACAGGTCGACGAGCGCACGGCTCGCGGCAATGATCCGCTGGGTTTTGGCGCGGAAGAATCCCGTGGGCTTGATCAGCCGTTCGACCTCGGCCGGGTCCGCGGCGGCCAGGTCGATCGGGGTCGGGTAGCGCCGAAACAGCTCCGGTGTCACCAGGTTCACGGACCGGTCGGTGGTCTGGGCCGACAGGATGGTCGCGATCAGCAGCTCGAACGCGTTCTTGTGCGCGAGCTCCGTGACCGCCGGATACAGCTCGCGCAATCGCTCCACCGTCAGCTTCGCGCGCACCCTCGCGCCGCGCGGCGGCGGCGGAGTCATCCAGGACTTCTTGGGTTTAGGAGGAGCCAAGCAGTCTGCGTGCCACGGCAGCGACCTGCGTTCCGTCCGCCCTTCCCGCCAGGCGCGTCGTGGCCGCCTTCATGACGAGGCCGAATCCCTTGGGCCCTTCCGGCTTCACTTCGGCGATGACCGCGCGCACCGCGGATTCGATCTCCTGCTCGCTCATCGTCGCGGGCAGGTAGCGCCGCAAGACCGCCATTTCGGCTTCCTCCCGACGCGCCGAGTCGTCGCGGCCGGCCTTGCGATAGAGGTCAATGGCCTCCTCGCGGCGCTTCACCTCCTTCCGGGCGACCCGCAGCACCAGCTCGTCGTCGATCTGGCCACCCGCCGATCCCTCTTTGCTCGCGCGGACGAGCTCGCTCTTCAGCAGCGAGAGAGTGTCCAGGCCAACCTCGTCGCGCTGCATTCGCGCGTTGACCATGTCGGACTGGATGCGTTCGTAAAGCGCCACCATTCGCGATTGTTTCATAGGTACCGATCCCTGATAATCGGCGCCTATGCTCTTCCTGGCCGGCCCGCTGGTCGCAGTCATCGGCATCGCGGCGGTCTTCTTTGTGCTCCGCCGCAAGTCGGTCGAGAAGCGCTCGATGTACTCGGCGCGGCGTTCCCAGATCGAGCACAAGGTCCGCGCCGCCCGTCAGCGGACGCTGACTCCACATGGGCACGCGGAGAAGCCGGCTGAGCAGCCCGAGGGGGCCACCGGCGCCTCGCCCTTCGACCAGACGCAGATCCAGCCGACCATCGCCTACCAGACGCCCGCCTACGAAGCGCCGCCCGTGGCGCCGCCCGCCCCCCCACCCGCCCGGCCGCAGCAGGCACCTTCCCCTCCTCCGTGGGAGACCCCCAGCTCGCCCGCGCCGGCTCCGAGCAGCTTCGATTACCCGGCCGCCACCCCCGAGCCCTACACCCCGGCGCCGGTGGCACCTCCCGAGCCGTTCCGGCCCGCGCCGGAACCGACACCCATGCCGCCCAGCGAGCGCTCGTGGACCCCTGCGCCAAAGCCGGCCGAACCGCTGGCTCCTGCTCAGACCGTCGCCCCGGCGGCCTCCGCGACTGCGGCTGGATCATGGGAGATCGTCAGCACGCCCAAGGATTCCAGCGCCACCGAAGCCCCCGCCAAAGGCAAAGGCAAGGGCGGCACGATGGCGGGCATCTCGGCGTGGCAGCTCGCCTCAGGCGATGCGCCTGGCATTGATGGCGAAGACGG
>VBGE01000174.1 GCA_005880345.1 Chloroflexota bacterium
CGTGGTCGCAGGGGTTCATCAGCGCCAACCGGACGGCGCTCATCCTCGCCACCGAGCCCGCGTGGGCGCTGGCCGCGGCGGTGGTGCTGGCGGGGCAGAGGCTGGGCCTGCTCCAGGCAGTCGGCGCCGCGCTGGTGCTGGCCGCGATCGTGGGTCACGAACTCGCGTCCCTAAAATTTGAGGCTCATGTCGACCCAGCCCCGCCGTAGCCATTACGTGCCCCAGGACATCGAGCCCAAGTGGCAGAAGGTGTGGGCCGATCGCGGGGTCATGAAGGCGTCGGACAGCTCGCCGAAACCGAAGTTCTACGACCTGGTCATGTACCCGTATCCGTCGGGCGACCTGACGGTCGGCCACGCGCGCAACTACGTGATGGGCGACATCCTTGCGCGCATGAAACGGATGCAGGGGTTTGAGGTGCTGCACCCGTTCGGGTGGGACGCGTTCGGGCTCCCGGCGGAGAACGCTGCGATGAAACGCGGCGGCGTGCATCCGCGCGAGTGGACCTTGAAGAACATCGCCAAAGGCACGCGCGAGCTGAAGATGATGGGCATCCTCTACGACTGGGACCGCGAGGTCACCGTCTGTGAGCCCGATTACTACCGCTGGACGCAGTGGCTGTTCCTGCTGATGCTGGAGCGCGGGCTCGCGTATCGGGCGATGGCGCCCGTGAACTGGTGCCCGGTCGACAAGACCGTGCTCGCCAACGAGCAGGTGGTCAACGGGCGGTGCTGGAGACACCCAGATGTCGAGGTCGAGAAGCGCGACCTCGAGCAGTGGTTCTTGAAGATCACCGACTACGCGGATCGCTTGCTGGACGACCTGGCGCTGCTGGAGCACTGGCCGAACAAGGTGCGCGTCATGCAGACGAACTGGATCGGACGCAGCAAGGGCGCCGAGGTCGATTTTGCGGTGGACGGAATGGCGGGCGAGTCGATTCGCATCTACACGACGCGACCGGACACGCTGTTCGGCGCGACGTTCATGGTGCTGGCCCCGGAGCATCCGCTGGTCGAGCGCGTGACGACTGACAAGCACCGCGCCCGCGTGCGCGAGTACGTGGAGAAGGCGCGCAAGGAGACGGAGATCGAGCGCCTGTCGACCGAGCGCGAGAAGACGGGCGTGGCGACCGGCGGGTTCGCGATCAACCCGGTCAACAACGAGAAGATCCCGATCTGGGTCGCCGACTACGTGCTGGTCACATATGGCACCGGCGCGATCATGGCGGTGCCCGCGCACGACGAGCGCGACTTCGAGTTCGCGCAGCGGTATGACCTGCCGATTCGCGAGGTCATCGCGTCTTCGTCCGGACCGCGGGGTGTGCTGCGCGAGCCATACCTCGGACCGGGTGCGCTTGTGAACAGCGGCGAGTTTTCCGGGCTGGAATCGTCGGTGGCGGTCGAGCGCATCTGCGACTGGCTCGAGGCGCACGGCGTGGGCAAGCGCGCGGTGAAGTACCGGCTGCGCGACTGGCTGATCTCGAGGCAGCGGTACTGGGGCGCGCCGATTCCCGTCGTGTACTGCCCTGTGGATGGGGTGGTGCCGGTGCCGGCTGAGCAGCTGCCGGTGGAGCTGCCGCCGGAGTACAAGCCGCTCAGTGAGCAGCCCTCGTGGTATCGGACTGTCTGCCCGCGATGTGGTCGCGAGGCGAAGCGCGAGACGGACACGATGGACACGTTCATCGATTCGTCGTGGTACTTCCTGCGCTACGTCAGCCCGCACGACGACAAGCAGGCGTTCGACCCGGAGCTGGCGAATCACTGGATGCCCGTCGACCAGTACACCGGCGGCGTCGAGCACGCGATCCTGCACCTTCTCTATTCGCGATTTTTTGTGAAGGTGCTGCATGACGCGGGCCTGGTCGAGGTGACCGAACCGTTCAAGCGCCTGTTCAACCAGGGCATGGTCAAGCGGTTCGGGCAGGTGATGTCCAAGTCGGCGGGCAACGGTGTGTCGATCGACGAGCTCGCCGGTGCGCAGGGGGCCGACGCGGGGCGGATCTACGAGATGTTCATCGGGCCGCCCGAGGAGGACGTGGAGTGGAATGACTCGGGCCTGAACGGCGTGGTCAAGTTTCTGCAGCGCGTCTGGCGGCTGGTGCTCGAGCCGGAGTCGGTGACC
>VBGE01000189.1 GCA_005880345.1 Chloroflexota bacterium
TGCCTGCGCTCGCGGTCACGGCGCTGCTCATGTTTCTCACCGCATGGAACGAGTGGGTCATGGCTTCAGTGCTGCTGCTGGACGAGAACACTTACACGGTGCCGGTCGGGCTGTGGGGCCTGCAGAACGACTACCGCGTGCCGTGGGGTTATTTCGCGGCTGCCTCTCTCATCGTGTCGGTCCCGGTGATGGGACTGTTCCTCGGCTTGCAGAGATACTTCCGCACCGGCCTGACGGTCGGCGGCGTGAAGGGCTAGGACCGAACGCACAGGCTCGCAGTTTCCATCGGCGCGTTTGTGGCCCTGCTGGCGCTCATCGCCATCGTCTTGTTCCGACCGTCGGGCAACTGGACCGCGGACGTGGCGCCTGCCGCCAGCGTCGCCGTGGACCACTGGACCTCGGGCGACAAGGACGCGATCGGCACCGCGTACAGCCGCCAGTCCAACGTGTGGTTCACCGCGGAGCACGGCACTCTCGCCGACCTCCTGTATCCGACCGTCGACGCGGACAACCTCCGCCAGCTCGGGTTCCTGGTCACCGACGGCTCGAGCTTCGTGTTCGACGCGGCGACCCAGGGCGTCGTCACCTCGAAGGTGACCGACGAGAGAGCACTGACGTACGAGCTGCGAGTCACCGACCCGGTGCACGGGTTCACGCTGGCGACCAAGATCGCCACTGATCCCGATCGCCCCGTGGTCGTGATCAGCGCCCAGCTCCTCGGTGGCGCGGATCGATTCGCCGTGTACGCCTACCTGGTGCCTCACCTGGGCGGCGGCGGCGCCGGCCAGACCGCATTCTTCGACGGATCGCGCGGATACGTAAGCAAGAAGGGCACGTGGCTCGCGGTCGCGGACATGACGAATGACGAGCGCACCGCGGGCTACCTCGGGCACGGCGACGGCTACGACCAGCTCCACCAGGATCGGCTGACCAACCGCTACCGCCAGGCGGGGCCAGGCCGCGTGACGCTCACCTGGCGCATGACCTCGAACAGTTCGGCGTGGACGACGGCCCTTGCGTTCGGCTCGAGCCGTGCGGGCGCCGACGCGGCGCTGAGCGCCACCATGACGAAGGGCACGCAGGCGGTCTTCGACGCGTATCGAGACGGCTGGTACGCATACGCCCGCGGCCTGACCCTCGGGAGCGGCTTCAACCCGATGGGCTACCACAGCGCCGAGGTCATCAAGATGGCCGAGGACAAGCTGCATCCCGGCGCGATCGTCGCGTCGCTGGCGCAGCCGTGGGGCGACGTCACATCGGACGACACCGGCGATGTCGGATATCGCAAGGTGTGGCCGCGCGACCTGTATCACGCTGCGAACGGACTCCTGGCGGCGGGCGATGTCGCGACCGCAAGCGATGTGTTGCGCTTCATGGGCAAGCAGCAGCGGCCCGACGGCAGCATGCCCCAGAACACAGACCTCGAAGGCAAGCCGGTATGAACGGTCCCGCGACGCAGCAGGAACGCTGGGAGGAGGCGTCCGGCTACTCGCCCGCCACGATCGGCGCCGAGATTGTGGCGCTGCGGGCGGCGGCGCGACTCGAGCTGAGCCACGGTCCGAGCGCGCCGGCCTCTTCATGGCTCGCGACAGCCGCGCAGTGGGACTCGTCGCTGGAATCGTGGACCTTCACGCGCACCGGTTCGTTGGGGCCTGGCTACTACCTCCTCGTCAGCCCCGACGGCAAGCCCGACTCATCCGAGCCTATCGACCTCGCCAACGGCGGCGGCGTGTGGGATCAGCGCGAGATCGTCGACCCCAGCTTCCTCGAGCTCGTGCGCCTCGGCGTGCGCCAGCCTAACGACCCGCGCATCGCCGCCACCCTTCAAGTTGTCCTGTCGCAGATCCAGGCTCGCTTCGGCGGCTATCAGCTGTTTTACCGGTACCCGCACGACGGCTACGGCGAGAAAAACGCCGGGTCGGCGCCGCCGGGCCAGGGTCATCTGTGGCCCCTGCTCTCGGGCGAGCTCGGCGTCTACGCGTGGCTCTCGCGCAATCCGGGCAACAGCCTTGCGTATCGCGACGAGCTCGTGGCGCTGGCCGGATCCGAAGAGCTGCTCAGCGAGCAGGTGTGGGAAGGAACGGGCCTCCCGACCGGGTCAGCGCGGCCCCTGGTCTGGGCCCACGCCGAGTTCCTGATCCTCAACGAGGCGATCACGGCCGGAAGGGTCACTGACCTTCCCGGTTAGCGTCTCTAGGTTCAGCGACACCACGATCCGCTCTTCGCCCAGCACGCGCTCGTAGACAAGCTCGCTCTCGTCCGCATGCAGCGTGCGGCGCGAGCCACGTCGCAACGCGGAGGAACTCGCGCGGAGGCGGCCCAGGCGCTGGAAGTGCTCGAGCACGTCGCGATCCTGCGCCCTGCCCCACCACATGGGCAGCCGCGCCTCGGCATTCTCGGTGACGCCGTCGCGGCGCTGGGTCATGCCGACCTCGGTGCCGTAGTAGATGACGGGCGTGCCCGGGAGCGTCATCAGCAGCGTCGCCGCGAGCTTCAGCCGGCGCGTGTCGCCCCCCGCCATCCACAGGAAGCGGTTCATGTCGTGGTTGTCGAGCAGAGTGGCGAGGGCGAGACCGGGAAACGCGCTGTCGTGCGTGTCCATCCATGCCGCGAAGTCGGGCAGACCCATGCGGCCGCGCGCAAAGGTCTCGCGCGCGACGTGCGCGAAATCGAAATCGAAGATGGCGTCCATGCGCCCGGCGTAGCGAGCGAGCCAGTCGAAATGGCCGGTCGCCTCGCCCAGCACAACCGCGTCGGGTTTGACCGCGCGGAGCGCGCGCCGCAGCTCGACCCAGAAAGCCGGGTCGGCGCCCGCGACGTGGTCGCAGCGCAGGCCGTCTGCGCCGTACTCGGTGATCCAGCGCTGGGCGACCTCGACCAGGTACTGCTGCACGCGGCGGCTGCCGGTGTCGAGCTCAGGCAGGGAGATGACGTCGAAGAAGCAGCGGTAGTAATGAGGCCACTGCCAGAAGCGATAGAAATCCGCGGCGTCGCCGCCGCGGGCGATGGCCTCCCGAAAGAGCTGATGGCCGCGACCCGTGTGGTTGGGGACGAAGTCGAGCAGCACGCGCAGATCCATCTCGTGCGCGGCGTCGATGAGGCGCTTCAGCGCGTCGTTGCCGCCGTAGCGAGGCTCGACCTGGAAGAAATCCTCGTGGTCGTAGCCGTGGTGGGAAGGCGTCTTGTGTACCGGCGTGAGCCACAGCGTGTTGCAGCCGAGGCCGGCGATGTGGTCGAGGTGCGCGCGGACACCGTCGAGGGTGCCGCCGTATAACGCCGTGGCCGAATCGGGCGCGCGCAGCTGGCCGTCCGTCCCGGCGAAGCGGTCGACCATGAGCTGGTAGACGATCGCGTCGTGGAACCAGTCGGGCGGGGCCTCGGACCTCGATCCGAAGGCAAACTCCTGGCCTCCGGCACGAGGCACGGAGTCAGAAGCCCAGATGGCCCCGCTGTTGGTCTCGACGCGGACCTTGTAGCGCCCGCCGCCGGACTTCTCGATGGCGAGTTGGGCCGGGTGCAGGTCGGCGCGGACCTCGACCTCTGCCAGCGGGTCTTCGCTTTCGTCGAGGAGGCCGTCGTGGTAGGCGCCGCCGTAAAGCGCGCGGGCGCGGTGCAGGTCCTGCGCGGTGGCCTGGTGCTCGAAGAAGTAATCCTCGCCACCACGCAGCTTCGGGACGAGGGAATGTACGGCGATGAGGAATATCGCGTGTGCCCGCAGGTCGACGCCGCGCGGCGTCACCAGCAGGTCGAGCTGATTTCGTCTGGCGAGGGCGCCCTTGATGGTGGCGATGGCATCGGCGGGCAGTCCCGGCGGCGCAGCTGCGAGCTCCGGACCTGGGCCGTCCTTCAGTCGCTCGTATCGCTCGCGCAGCGGCGTGCCGTGCACGACTGTGACGTGCTGCCCGAGGCCCCACATGAGCAACGGGTCGAGGCGCCGGTGAGCCAGCGCCCACTCGTAGAAGGCCTCCGCGGCGCCGCGCTCGCCGCACACGTCGAGCGCGTACGCGAGCACCACGTCGTCCTAGGGCTCGGCGATGAACCCACCCGAAAGTTGCTGGTGCAGCGCGATGACCAGCACGCTGCGCGCA
>VBGE01000190.1 GCA_005880345.1 Chloroflexota bacterium
ATCTCGCGCGAGGCCCGCGCCATCTGCCGGTCGACATGGAACTGCTGCCATTCGTGAAACGCGATTCGTTCGGCATCGGGCTCTTCCGCGGCATCGGGCCAATCGCGCCAGGCCGGGCCGTGGTGCTCGCACCGCACATTGAACGACGCGAACTCATGAAGCGCGGCGCCCTGGCGCTTGACGAATGTCGCGAGGCCGTTGGGTGCCGGCGCTGCGCGAAAGATCTTCTCCAACGCCTGCGACTTGAGGCGGAACACCTGGCTGTAGTCAATGAGGCGTTGCGCGTTCAGCGCGCGGGCAGCTGCGCGCTCGCCCGCGAGGTCGACCCGTTCCGCTCCCTCGACGTCCTCCGGACGCAGGTACACGACGTTGCGAAAGCGCCGTGTCGACGAGTAGTAAGGCGAGGGCTGGTATGGCAATGTGGGCGTCTGCGCGCCGAGCGGGTTGAGCAAGATGGCCGACGCGCCCACGCCGCGCGAGAAGCGAGCGAAACGGCGCAGGTCGGCGAAGTCGCCGACGCCCCAGCTCTCCTTCGAGCGCAGCGCGTACAGCTGGATCGCCCAGCCCCACGCGCGCTCCGGCGCGTGCCAGCAGGGCTCGTCCGGCAGGTTGGGGCGCTGCTGTGGCGGGGGCACATCTGAGTCGGCGCCCATGGCGGCGAGGATCGCCTGCTCGACCTCCGGCGACGTGCGGGCCAACTCGCCCTGCCACCCGTGATAGGCGGGGAGGATTCCCCAGCGGCTTGCGCGTTCGGCGCTCAGGCCAGTGCGCGAAAAGGCTCGGGCTGGAACTCGGCGAGGACCCCCTTCCAGTCGGACAGCGCCGCCATCACCGCAGGATCGTCTCGCACCAGCCACGAGAGGTGGCGCAGGGCGTGCTCGAGGACCGTACGTGAGGATGATCCGGCCCGCCTCATGCCTCCAGGACGTGGAATGCACCACGACCGGGGTCAGGGGATACCACTTCATCACGTCCAGCACGACGTCGGCGGGCGTGGCCGAGGGCGGCAGCCCGACCCGGAGCGAGTCGGCATGCATCGGCTTCATCCAGAAGAGGGCGCCGCTGCTCAGGCCGACCGGCAGAACCTCGAGCGTCTGCGCCGTGAACTGCGGCGACCACGGTTGGGAGGAGATGGGCGGACCCATCGTTTCCATCAGGGACGCCAGCGACGGCTTAGCTCTTCGCCCCATCGTCCTCGACGACGCGCCAGATGGCGCGCACCTGAGCCGGGGTGATCTCCTGTTGGTGGGCCGAGCGCCCGTGCTCCTGGATCTTCGAGATGACCACGGCCCTGGAGCCGCGAGTGGTCCATCCGCACCTGCAGGTGACCTCCATCAGCATGCGCAGAGCCTACCCTTCCGCGAGCGTAGGATGCTCGGCGTGGCGATAGCGGAAGACCTCGAGGTCGCGTCCTTCCTGAAGGGTCAGCCGAAGAAGCTCTTCATCGGCGGCCGGTGGGTCGATTCGGCGAGCGGCAAGACGTTCGACTCGATCAACCCCGCGACCGGCGAGGTGCTCGCTCGAGTCGCCGAGGCGGGCGCGGAGGATGTGGACCGCGCGGTCGCCGCCGCGCGCAAGTCCTTCGAGAGCGGCGTCTGGCGCGACCTGCCGCCGGCCGAGCGCGCGAAGGCGCTTTGGAAGGTCGGCGACCTGATCGAGGAAAGGGCGAACGAGCTCGCCCAGCTCGAGACGCTCGACAACGGCATGCCCATCAACGACGCGCTGCTCTTCTTCGTGCCGCTGGCCGCGGCCACGTTCCGCTACTACGCCGGCTGGGTCACCAAGCTCGACGGGGCGACGCAGCAGATCTCGGCGCCCGGGCAGTACCTCAGCTACACCCTGCGCCAGCCGGTCGGCGTCGTGGGCCAGATCATCCCGTGGAACTTCCCGCTGATGATGGCCGCGTGGAAGATCGCGCCTGCGCTGGCGTGCGGCAACAGCGTGGTGTTGAAACCGTCGGAGGAGACGCCCCTGTCGGCGCTGCTGCTCGGCGAGCTGCTGCAGCAGGCGGAGGTGCCTGACGGCGTCGTCAACATCGTGCCCGGCCGCGGTGAGGTCGCGGGCGCGCGGCTGGCGTCGCATCCGGACGTGGACAAGGTCGCGTTCACAGGCTCGACCGAGGTCGGCAAGCTCATCGCCAGGGCGTCGGCCGACAGCAACCTGAAGCGGGTCAGCCTCGAGCTGGGCGGCAAGTCGCCCAACATCGTGTTCGCCGACGCGGACCTGGAGAGGGCGGTCTCGGGCGCCTTCTTCGGCATCTTCTTCAACCAGGGCCAGGTGTGCTCCGCGGGATCGCGGCTCTTCATCCAGCAGAAGGTGTACGACCAGGCGCTGGAGGGGCTCGTCAACACGATCGCGGAGACCCGCATCGGCCCGGGCATCGATCCCGTGACGCAGATGGGCCCGCTGGTGTCGCGAACGCAGATGGACCGCGTCTTGAACTACATCCAGGTCGGCAACCGCGAAGGCGCCCGCCTGGTGGCGGGCGGAGGCCGGCCGAAGGGCGTGGATCTCGAGGCCGGCAACTTCGTCGAGCCGACCGTGTTCGCCGACGTCGACGGCAGCATGCGCATCGCGCAGGAGGAGATCTTCGGGCCGGTGGTGGCGGCGATACCGTTCCAGGACGAGGACGACCTGGTCGCCAAAGCGAACAACAGCATCTACGGCCTGGTCGCCGGTGTGTGGACGCACGACGTCGCGCGCGCACACAGAGTCGCGCACGCGCTGCGCGCGGGCACGGTCTACGTCAACTGCTATCACGTCGTCGACCCGGTCACCCCGTGGGGCGGCTTCAAGCAGAGCGGGTGGGGACGCGAGCTCGGTCCGTACGCGCTCGACCTCTACACCGAGCTCAAGAACGTGATCGTCGACATCAGCTGAGGCGCCGGTGGATCCCCACGCCGCCCCGATCCCGGCGGGGGTTCGAGCGACCGCGCCGAAGGCGGCCGACCTCTTTCAGTACCCGCTGGCGAGCTGGTCGCCCCACTGCCTCGGCTTCGGCAGCGAGTGGCGCTACTGCAACGGCGCCGCGCTGCGGGCGTGCGCCAGCGGGGCGGTGTGGCTGCACACGGGAACCGACATCGTGGCTTCGGCGGGCCAGCCCGTCGCCGCAGCGGCCGACGGCCAGATCATCGGCTACATGGTCGATGCGACGTTCCGCGGTGGCGTCCTGGTTCGGCATCCGATGAGCACCGGGGTCGTGATCACGCAGTACTGGCACGTGTGGCTCCGCTCGGGGTTCACCGTCGGGTCAAGCTTGAAACGAGGCCAGGTGTTCGCCGATGTCGCGGACATGGGGAGCAGGACCCACTTTCATTTCGCGGTGTTCAACGGCGATTACGAGCCGCATGCGTGGAACGGCGCTTTGCCGCCGAGCGCGTGCTCAGGCTTCCCGGCGTTTCCTTATCGGTTCGTCGACCCGACCGCGTTCATTGCCGCGCGCACCGCCAGCTCATGGCGGCCCTACTCGTCGTAGGCCAGGTTCGGACGCAGCCAGCGCTCCGCTTCGGCCGCGGTCATGCCCTTGCGGCGCGCGTAGTCCTCGACCTGGTCGCGGCCGATCTTGCCGACCATGAAGTACCGCGACTGCGGGTGCGCGAAGTACAGGCCGGACACGGCGGCGGTCGGCGTCATCGCGCCGCTCTCGGTCAGCTCCATGCCGATCGAGCGGGCATCGAGGAGATTGAAGAGGGTCTGCTTCTCGGAGTGGTCG
Source organism: Chloroflexota bacterium (assembly GCA_005880345.1). Classification (GTDB taxonomy): domain Bacteria; phylum Chloroflexota; class Dormibacteria; order Dormibacterales; family Dormibacteraceae; genus 40CM-4-65-16. Next base: position 3,713 of record VBGE01000190.1, read on the forward strand.
GGGCAGGCGGGATAGCCGAAAGCCGGCCGGATCCCGCGATACCGCTCGGCGATCAGCTCGTCGTTGGGCAGCTTCGGGCCTGATTCGTACCACGACCGCCGCACCTCTTCGTGGAGGTATTCGGCGAACGCCTCGGCCAGCCGGTCGGCCAGCGCCTTGACCATGATCGCGCGGTAGTCGTCGTGGTCGGCGCTGTAGCGCGCCGCGAGCTCGTCGACGCCGATGCCGGCCGTCACCGCGAAGGCGCCGATGTGGTCTCCTTGCTGGGCCACGAAGTCGACAAGCGACAGGTACGGCTTGTCGTCGCCGTGGTCGACCTGCTGGCGAAGCATCGGAAAACGCACGCCGTTGTCCAGTGCGATGTCGTCGCCCTCGGCGTGCGCGGGCCAGAAGCCGTACACACCGCGGGCCTTCAGCCAGCCGTTCTTCTGGATCTCGTCGAGCAGCTCCTGCGAGTGCTCGAAGAGCTCGCGCGCGGCCGCGCCCTGCGACGGGCTGTCGAGGATGGCGGGGTACTTGCCCTTCAGCTCCCACGCGTGGAAGAAGAAAGTCCAGTCGACATACGCGCGCAGCGTCGCGAGGTCGGGCTCGATCACCTTCCTGCCAGTGAACGGCGGCTTCGGCAGTTGCTCGAACGGCAGGCGCAGGCGCTTGGCCCGCGCTTCCGGCAGCGTGAGGAGCGGCCGCCGCGACGACTTGTGCTGCGCACGCAGCTTTTCCTGCAGCGCGGCGTTGTCCTGCTCGAACTTGTGACGCCGGCCGCCGTCGAGGAGGTCGGAAACGACGCCGATCACGCGCGACGCGTCGAGCACGTGCACTGTCGTGCCGTCGTAGGCGGGCGCGATGCGGACTGCGGTGTGCTGCTTCGAGGTCGTCGCGCCGCCGATGAGCAGCGGGATGCGGAAGTCGCGCCGCGTCATCTCCTTGGCCACCACCACCATCTCATCGAGCGACGGCGTGATGAGGCCCGACAGGCCGACCACATCAGCGCCCAGCTCGATTGCCGTGTCCAGGATCTTCTCGGCGGGCACCATCACGCCCAGGTCGTGGACCTCGTAGTTGTTGCACGCGAGGACGACGCCGACGATGTTCTTGCCGATGTCATGGACGTCGCCCTTCACCGTCGCGAGGACGATTTTCCCCTTCGACGCCGTTTCGGCGGCACCGCCGGCCGCCATTCGCGCCTCGCGCGCGGCCGCCATGAACGGCTCCAGGTACGCGACCGCCTTTTTCATCGCGCGGGCGCTCTTCACGACCTGCGGCAGGAACATCTTGCCCGCGCCGAACAGGTCGCCGACGACCTTCATCCCGTCCATGAGCGGGCCCTCGATGACCAGCAGCGGCTTGCCGTACTTGACCCGCGCCTCTTCCGCGTCCTCTTCTATGTATGCGACCTCGCCGTGGAGCACGGCGTGCTTCAGCCGCTCCTCCACGGAGCCTTCGCGCCACGACAGGTCGACCTCGCGCTTCGAGCCTGCGCCGGAGATCGACTTGGCGAAGTCGACGAGCCGCTCTGTCGCGTCCGGCCGGCGGTCGAAGATGATGTCCTCGACCATTTCGAGCAGGTCGCGCGGAATGTCCTCGTACACGACGAGCTGGCCGGCGTTGACGATGCCCATGTCGAGGCCGCCGCGGATGGCGTGGTAGAGGAACGCGGAGTGGATCGCCTCGCGCACGCGGTCGTTGCCGCGGAATGAGAAGGAGAGGTTGGAGACGCCGCCCGAGACGTGCACGCCCGGGCATTGCTGCTTGATGATGCGCGTCGCCTCGATGAACGCTTTCGCGTAGGCCGCGTGCTCCTCGATGCCGGTGGCGATCGGCAGGATGTTCGGGTCGAAGATGATGTCCTCGGGCGGGAACCCGACCTTGTCCACGAGCAGCCTGTACGCGCGGGTGCAGATGTCGACCTTGCGCTCGACCGTGTCGGCCTGGCCGGTCTCGTCGAACGCCATCACCACGACCGCGGCGCCGTACTCCCGAACCAGGCGCGCCTGCTCGAGGAACGGCTCCTCGCCGCCCTTGAGGCTGATCGAGTTGCACACGCCCTTGCCCTGCAGGCACTTGAGGCCGGCCTCGAGCACGGTCCACTTCGAGCTGTCGACCATGATCGGAAGGCGCGCGATCTCCGGCTCGGTCGCGATGAGGTTGAGGAACCGCACCATCGCCTCTTCCGAGTCGAGCAGGTCGGCGTCCATGTTCACGTCGAGGAGGTTGGCGCCGCCTCGCACCTGCTCGAGCGCGACCTGAACGGCGCCGCCGAAATCGCCCGACTCGATCAGGCGGCGGAGACCTGGCGCGGCGCGACCTGCTCCATCGCCTGGCGGATCTGCTTGATGTGCTCGGGCCCCGTGCCGCAGCAGCCACCCGCCGCGTTCAGGAAGCCGGCCTCCGCGAACTCCTTCAGCAGCCCGCTGGTGGTGGGCGGCTGCTCGTCGTAGCCGCCGAAAGCGTTGGGCAGGCCGGCGTTCGGGTAGCACGTCACGTAGACGGGCGCGACGCGCGACATTGCTTCGATGTATGGACGCATCTCGGTCGCGCCGAGAGAGCAGTTGATGCCTGCGGCGAATGGCTGCGCGTGCTCGACGGATGTCCAGAAGGCCTCCACGGTCTGGCCCGAGAGGTTGCGGCCGCTGCGGTCGACGATGGTCACCGACAGGAAGAGCGGGACGTCAGGCGCCACCTCCTTGACCGCTGCGATCGCGGCCTTCCCGTTGAGGGTGTCGAACACGGTCTCGATGAGGAGGATGTCAACGCCGCCTTCGACCAGGGCGCGGGCGGCCTCGGCGTAGCCGTCGCGCAGCTGGTCGAAGGTGACGTCGCGATACGACGCGTCCTCGACCCGCGGCGACAGCGAGAGGGTGACGTTGGTCGGACCGAGGGAGCCCGCGACGAAGCGATTCTCGAATGCGTCCGCGGCCTTGCGCGCGAGGCGCGCCCCCTCCAGGTTCATCTCGTAGGCCAGGTCCTCGAGGCCGAAGTCCGCCTGCGACACGCGCGTCGCGGTGAAGGTGTTGGTGGTGACGATGTCCGCGCCGGCTTCGAGGTACTCGCGGTGGACCTGCGTGACGAGCTCTGGCTGTGTGAGGCACAGCACGTCGCTGTTGTTGCGCAGGGGCTTGGGGTGGTCGCGGAACCTGTGGCCGCGGAAGTCCTCGTCGCTGAGGCCCTTGTGCTGGAGCATGACGCCCATCGACCCGTCGAGGATCACGATCCGGCTCTGGAAGAGCCGTTCGAGGCGCTCGCGAACAGATGTGGACGTGGCCATGGACGACTAAGACTACGTGGCTAGTCCCCGACCGGGCTCCAGACCTGGAACCTGCCGTCGTCGTAGAGCAGCCGGCGGCTCGACGGGAGCGCGTCGAGGGCCTTCTGGCGGAGGGCGGCGTCCGTGTTGGCTCCGATGTAGGTGTCCTCGTCGATGACCACGTAAGCGCCGTTGTCGAGCTTGTCGGGGAAGTCGTTGATGGTGTGGCGATTGGCCAGCCAAACGCATAGCCCCGCGTCGGCGTTGACGGGCGCATCGGCCGGGATCATCGCGGTCGCGTGGCGCAGGTCGGCCACGGAGTTGGGCCGCTCATACACGCTCGCTCTGGCGTCCACCGACGGCGGGAAGCGGCCGGTGCCCCAGCCGAGGATGAGCGGGGGGATGATGGCGACGAGCGCGACCGCCGGCTTGATCGACCGCCTCAGGAGAAGGTTTCTCGCTCCGATGCCGCCCGCGACCATGAGCGGGAACAGGAGCAGGAGGACGTAGTGAAGATGCAGGTCGTTCTGCGGCACATGCTCGCTGAGCACGTCCGCGAGGTAGGGCGGCACCGCAAGCAGCAGCCATCGCGGAGCCAGCAGAGGCAAGGCGAACATCGAGCCGAAGATGGCGGCGAGGATCACCAACGCCTGCGGTCTGACCAGCGCCTCCGCGATCGCGAGCGGGGAAACCGGCATGTTGGGATCCAGGCCCAACACCCAGCGGTAGTAGGAGAAGTCCGAGTACCCGCCCTGGCGCAACGTCTGCTGCACGATCCCGGTGCCGATGAGGAACCATGCGCCCGCGAGGTAGAGGACGAAGCGCCAGTGCTTCTTGATCTCGGGTGCGCCGTAGCTTCGCATCAAGATGGCGAGCACCGCGATCGTGTAAACCTGGTCGCGGATGCCGGCCCAAGCGGCGAGCAGTGCGAAGGGGAGCGCCAGGTTCTCGGGATGGAAGAAATCGCGAGCGGGCTCCTGGATCGCGGCCCAGAACGGAATGGGCGCGGCGAGCGAGACCGCCAGCCACGGTGACGCGGCGCGGTCGGCGGGCAGGAGAGCGCGAAAGAAAAGGTAGGCGGCGGGCGCGATGGCGGCGAGCCCCGCGGACGAGAAGATGAGGAGCACGGTGGGGCTTGGCCAGAGCTTCTCGATCGCGGCGAGGACGACGAAGATGAGCTCGAAGTGGATGCCCAGGAAGTTGGCGCGCGCGAAGCTCGAGTAGAAGCCCTGGCCCTGGGTGATGTTCCAGATCACCTGCTGGTCGTAGGCCAGGTCCCACGCCTCGCTGGTCATGCCGTACATGCGCTGCAGCTCGCCGTGCAGGGTCCACGCGAATGCGATCGCAGCCGCCAGCAAGGGCACGGCGGGGAAGACCCACCACGCCTCGCTGCGGGCTCGTTCGGTTGGAATTGCGCGAACCTGGGTGGCCTCCGCCGTCATCCCGAGGCGGAGCTTACCTCCCCATTTGATGGGGGTGGCCGCGTCAGCGGCCGGTGGGGCAGCATAATCGGCGTGATGGCCCGCCACCCATCGAACGAGAATCCGAACGTCTCCGTGATCGTCCTCGTGTACAACGAGGTGGACAGCGTCGAGCCGCTCCACCGCGAGCTGATGGGCGTGATGGAAGCGCTGGGCCGATCGTTCGAAGTCCTTTACATCGATGACGGCAGCGGCGACGGCAGCACCGAGCGCCTCGGTGGCCTGGCCTCGCGCGACGATCGCGTGCGCGTGGTGAGCTTTCGACGCAACTTCGGCCAGACGGCGGCGGTGCAGGCGGGCATCGACCACAGCCGCGGCGACGTGCTCGTGTTTCTCGACGGCGACATGCAGAACGACCCGCACGACATCCCGCACCTGCTGGAGAAGATCGACGAGGGCTACGACGTGGTCAGCGGCTGGCGGCGCGACCGCCAGGACGACATGACCCGCGTCCTGCCGTCACAGATCGCCAACTGGGTCATCGCGCGGGTGACCGGCGTGCACCTCAGCGACTTCGGATGCACGTTGAAGGCGTACCGGCGCGAGGTCATCCAGGACGTGAAGCTGTATGGGGAGATGCATCGCTTCATCCCCGTGTATGCGTCGATGGTCGGCGCGCGCATCACCGAGCTGCCTGTGCATCACAGGCCTCGGTCCTACGGCAAGTCGAAGTATTCGCTGTCACGTACGTCGCGCGTGATGCTCGACCTGAACACGGTCAAGCTGCTGGGCAGCTACTCCACCAAGCCGATGTACTTCTTCGGCTTTGCCGCGTTCGGGCTATGGGCGCTCGCGCTGGTGCTGGCGGCGATCGTGATCCTGCAGAAGGTCGTACCGCCTTACGTATACGCGCACGACAACCCATTGCTGCTGCTGGCTGTCGTGCTTGTGATCGTCGGGGTGCAGTTCATCCTGATGGGACTCCTGGCCGAGCTCTCGATTCGCACGTATCACGAGTCGCAATCGAAGGCTCCATATGTGGTGCGGGAGATCATCGAGCGCACGTCGCACAAGCAGGCGGCGACGAATGGGAGACCTGCCGTAAGGGCTCGCTGATCGATGTGTGGGATCTGCGGCGTGGCGGGCGGCGACCCGGCCCAGAGCCTCGACCTGGTGCTCCGTATGTGCGGCGCGATGGCGCATCGGGGCCCGGACGATGCAGGGACCGTCCAGCACGACGGCGTGGTGCTCGGGATGCGACGGCTGTCGATCATCGACCTTGCGGGCGGTCATCAGCCGATGGCCAACGAGGACTCGACAGTGTGGGTGGTCCAGAACGGCGAGATCTACAACCACCGCGAGCTGCGCGAGCAGCTGGCGGCGGCCGGGCATCGGTTTGCGACGCAGTCGGACACCGAGGTGCTCGTGCACGGCTACGAGGAATGGGGCGAGTCGGTGGTGGAACGGCTCAATGGGCAGTTCGCGTTCTGCTTGCACGACCGTCGCTCTCGCCTCTTGCTGCTGGCGCGCGATCGCATGGGCATCAAGCCGCTGCACTACGCGGTCGACGGCCCGCGGCTGGTGTTTGCGTCGGAGCTCAAGGCTTTGCTGCGCGACCCGGCTCTGCGGCGAGGCATCGACCCGGTCGCCCTGGACCAGTACCTCGCATATGAGTTCGTGCCGTCACCGCGCAGCATCGTGCGGGGGATCAGCAAGCTGCGGCCGGGCCACACGCTGACGTGGTCGCTCGGGTCTGGCGATGGTCGTGCGGTGGTGCGGCGCTACTGGGCGCCGGTCCTCAACGTGGACGGCGCTGCGCCGGCTCGCAGCGTCGACGCCGCGTGCGAGGAGCTTCGCTCCGTGCTGCGCGAGTCGGTGCGCAAAGAGCTGATCAGCGACGTGCCGCTGGGGGTGTTCTTGTCGGGCGGGATCGACTCGAGCGCGGTGGCCGCGATGATGACCGAGCTCGGCGGAGACGTGAAGACGTTTTCGGTGGGTTTCGCGGAGCGGTCCTTCGACGAGGCGCCATACGCGCGCGAGGTCGCTGCGCATCTCGGCACCGATCACCACGCGCTGACGCTCGAACCGTCGATGCTGCTGGGGCTCATCCCGCGCCTTCCGGTGCTGCTCGACGAGCCGCTGGGCGACGCGTCGATCATTCCGACCTATCTGTTGTCGACGTTCACGCGCGAGCATGTGAAGGTCGCGCTGGGTGGTGACGGCGGCGATGAGCTGTTCGCGGGCTATCCGACGCTGCAGGCGCACCGCCTCGCATCGCTGTACATGCGCGCGCCTGGGGTTTTGCGGCGGGGATTGGTGGAGCCGATGGTGCGGCGGCTGCCGGTGTCGCGCGCCAACCTTTCATTCGACTTTCGTGCCAAGAGGTTTGTGAGCGGGGCTTCCGCGCCGGTGGCGGAGCGGCACCAGAGGTGGATGGGGTCGTTTGCGCCGGACGAGCG
>VBGE01000154.1 GCA_005880345.1 Chloroflexota bacterium
AGGTACGGTCGTGATCGAATCCACGAGGAACAGCTGCCTGGTTCCATCGGCCAGGACCACGATGATGTGCGCGCCTCGCTTGAGCTCGACGAGCCGGCCGAAGATCATAGGCTGCCCTGGATAGCCCGCGTGACCTTCGATGACGGCATCGCCGGGCCCGCCTGGCACCGGGCCGGCCGCGTACCAGCCCGCGTTCCAAGCGTTGAGCGGCAGGTTCAACACGCCCGCCCGATTCACGCCGACCCGCTCGACTGCGCGGTGGACGTCGAGGTCGGGGATCAGGAGCTGCACGGGCGCCGCCGTCGGGATCGGGGGTTGCGGGGAACGTACCTCTGAACCGGCGCTGACCACGAACTGCACGCGTGAGCGCAGGTCGCGTCCAAAGGCGTCGCCTGGGCCATCGTGTGCCGGTGCGGCCAGCTCGGCATTGACGCCGTCGTCGCCGGCCGCGCCGTCGCCGCCGGACGGCCCGTCGCGCCATGAGGATCCCAGCGTGAGCGCCAGGACGGCGGCAAAGGCGACTGCGCTTGAGAAGCGGGCGTTTTGTGCGCGGCGAAACCATGTCGTCGCGACCAACGGCGACGCGAGGGGACGGCTCCGCTCAACCGCTGACATCGTTACCGCCTTGGCGCCCGCGCGCAGACTTAAGCGAACGCGCACGCGGCGCCTGGAGGCCGCCGCGTACCGCGGTCTCGGAACGTTGGGGGCGAATCGTCTCGCCACCGCGCCCGCCTAGTTGCCGCGCCTGCGACGCTTCACGCTGCCGAATCCGAGCGCGATCACGGCGCCACCCGCGCCGGTCCCGATCACGAGCAGCCATGGGAACTCTCCACGCATCTCGGCGGGAACGCCCAGATTCGCCGGCAACACATTTCCAGCCGGAGCAGCGACGAAAGCCGGAACGCCATATCCGCAGCCGCTCGACTGGATGATGCGATTGGTGTCGAGGGTCACAGCGCCATTGCGTGCCAGCGCTCTGCCGTTGAGGGTGGCGCCGGTCTGCATGGCAATCGAGGTCAGAGCCATGATGTTGCCGATGAAGGTCGTCGAGGTTGCGATCGTCGCCGAGCTGCCCACCTGCCAGAAGATCTGACAGGGCTGGGCTCCGCCGATCAGGACAACTCTCGCGCCCGATGCCGTCACCGAAGTTGTTTGTTCCCGGGCATGGCTGCGCAGCGGCATTGACATAGGCCGCGGTCAGGTTCGTCTGCGCCGTCGTGGCCACGGAGTCGCCCTTGTGCTGGACCCCCGAAGTTCCGGGCGGGAAGCCGGTCACGGCGCTCCCTGGGGCGACGCCCAGGTCGCCGGTTATCCACGTCGGTCCGGTGTTCGTAACCGTGGTTCCGGCCAGGACCGCGAAGTTGCCGGCGGTCCCCAGGCCGGGATCGGTGGCGGCCAGCGCCGACGCCGGTAAGAGGAAGAAGACCAAGGCTGCAACAGCGACCGAGAGAATGGAGCGGCGTTTGCTTATCACGCCACACATCGTCTCCATAGCGCATAACAAAAGCAGCAAGACGTGCAACCAGGGCGGGCGTCTAAAGCGTCATTGGAGCGGCGGCCTCGAGCTGCTGGATTCGCGCCTCCCAGTACCCGAGGCGTTGTCGGAACTTCTCAGCCTGAGCCACGACCACCGGGACGTTTGTGAGCTCGACCTCGCGGCGGCCGGGCTCCGATTGCTTGGCCATCAGCCGCCGGATCCGGTCCAGCACCTTCTCTTCCATGGCCAGGATCTCGGTGTAGATCTGCCGCCAGTAGAGGGCCTGCTTGAGGGAAGCGTCCGCTGGGACTCCCTCCCCCTCCATCGGCAGGCTCCAATCACCGCCCCGGATCGCAGCCGCGACGTCGGGCCGTGCCCTTTCGGGTTGGATCTTGCTCATAGCCTCTAGATACGGCGCGCGCAATAACTAAATCAGCAATATTCCGGCGCCGCGGGTGCCACCGGCGGATGGGTCCTCAGCCCGGGCGGAACACCAGCGAATAACCGCGGCCCGGCTTGTTCAGTAGATCCACCGGAATCTCCAGGTCCCGCAAGATCTTTCTCAGCCGACCGACGTAGTTGCGTACCTCCTCTGGAAAAAGCGCAGGATCGGCCCAGGCCTGACCCAGAATCTGAGTCGTCGTGAAGTACCGGTGGGGATGCTCGAGCAGGAACTGGAGGAGCTGGAATTCCCGCTTGGTGAGTGTCACGGTACGGCCGCGGTGACGGACCATGCGGTCTGCGGCATCCAGCTGCAGGCCCTCGAGCTCCCAGATCCGGGTGAACCACAGGTCCAGGCGCTCCTGATATCCAAGCATCTGCGTCTCGATGATCTGGAGGTCTACGGCGGCGGCCGCCTGAGCGGTCGGGTGCAGGCCGGCCAGGTCGCGCTGCATTCGCCCGAGGATGCCTCGCTTGAACTCCAGCAGGTCGGAGTAGATGCTCATCCAGTGGCGAGCGTCCTCCCAGCGGCTCGTGCTCAAGTCCTCGCCTTCGAGCGGCCGGGATCGATCGGGTCTGCCGGTGGCTGGACGACGCCTTCTTGCTGCGATTGTTATGACACCAGCCTCAAGCTCGGCGGATGCGGTTGACGAGACGCCAACGAGACGCCATCTCCGTATTTGAAAGGCGCATGCGGCCGTTTCGTCAGAGGCGCTTGAAAGCCAAGCTTGTCGTCGCCGGCTCCGTGACCGTCTGGGCAGTCGGCCTGGTCGGGACCTTGCTGGTCGCAGCTCTGGCGTTTGCAGGCTTGCGCTGAGGCCCGTGAGCCGTCTGCGGTGGTCCGCAGACGACCGTCCAAGTTCGCTTTTCACCGTTGCGACCGGGCG
>VBGE01000155.1 GCA_005880345.1 Chloroflexota bacterium
TGGTTGGCGATGTAGTACGCGAGGTGCAGCGGGTCGTCGATGGCGCCCGCGGCGCCCGCCAGCTCGGCGGGCAGGTGCGGCGCCAGAGAAACCAACTGCTGGAACGACGCGATCGCACGCCGCATCAGCGCCTCGCGCTCGATGGTCAGGATGTCCTCCGCCTGCTCGGGGAGCATCTCCACCGCGCAGGTGAGATACGGATCCTCCGACTCCGCCTCGACCAGCCGGATGCGTCGGAGCCCGAGCACCGCCAGCTGCACCGTGCCGTCGGGCAGCTTCAGCATGTGCTGCACGCGGACCATCGTGCCGACGTGGTGGACGTCCTTGAACGCCACCTCTTCCGCGGTCTCGTCGAGCTGCGTCGCGACCGCGATGTGCCGCTCCACGCCCGACAGGTCGTCCAGCAGCTGCAGCGATTTCTTGCGCCCGACCGACAGCGGGATGAAGATGCGCGGGAACACCACCGTCGACTTCAACGGCAGCACGGGCAGGTGCGACGGCACCGCGCCTTCGAGATTCACCGCCGGCATCTCACTCATTTAAGGAAGTGATGCTACGCCCTGAGCGGAAGCCGTCCTCCAGCTTCATTGGGAGGCGCCGGAGGGGCATGGCATAATCGGGCTGAGCTGAGCCCTTCCCTGACTGCGGTCATACTCGCTGCCGGCCTAGGCACGCGCATGCGGTCGCGGATACCGAAAGTCCTCCATCCCATCTGCGGCCGCCCCATGATCGACTGGGTCCTCGAGGCCGTCAACGAGGCGGGGGTGAGTCACATCACGGTCGTCGCCAACCCGCACCACACCGACCTGGCCGCCCACCTCGAAGGCAAAACGGCGCTGGTCTACCAGCGCGACCCGAAGGGCACGGCCCAGGCGCTCCAGCAGGTTCCCGCCGGCGAGCTGCGCGGCCGCCAGGTGCTCGTGGTCAACGGCGACTCGCCGCTGCTCACCGCGGCGAGCATCCTGAAGGTGATCCACGCCCACCAGGAGGCGGAGGCGCCGGCGACCATCGCCAGCGTCGAGGACCCCTCGCGCGACGACGGCCGCATCGTCCGTGGCCCCAACGGCGAGCTCGACCGAATCGTCGAGCGCAAGGACGCCTCCCCCGAGCTCAAAGCGAAGGTCCACGAGTTCAACGTCGGCCTCTACTGCTTCGACGGCAGCCGCCTGGTCGAGGTGCTGGACAGAGTCACGAACGACAACAAGGCGGGCGAGTTCTATCTCCCCGACGTCCTGCTGCACCTCAAGCCGGTCAACGTGGTCAAGCTCGACGACCCCAAGGAGGCGATGGGCGTCAAGGACCGCATTCGCCTCGCGAAGGCCACCGACATCCTCCGGCGCCGCCTGCTCGAGCGCTGCATGCTCGAGGGGGTCACCATCGTCGACCCCGAGACCACGTTCATCATAGAGGACGCGAGGCTCGGCGACCGCTCCGACTGCGGCCCGTTCGCCAAGCTGCGCCCCGGCACCGAGGTGGCCGAGGACGTGCACATCGGCAGCTTCACCGAGCTCGTCCGGACCAGGGTCGGCCGCGGCAGCAAGGTGCCGCACGTCTCCTACCTGGGCGACACCGACCTCGGCGAGGACGCCAACATCGGCGCGGGTACCATTACGGCCAACTTCGACGGGCAGCAGAAGAACCGGACCGAGATCGGCGACGGCGCCTTCGTGGGCGTCGATACGATGCTGGTCGCGCCCGTCAAACTTGGCAAGGGAGCGCGCACGGGAGCGGGTTCCGTGGTGACGAAAGACATCCCGGACGGGGCGACGGCCGTCGGAGTTCCGGCTAGGGTGGTACGGAGGAAGAGTTCTTGATCGGGAGGATCCAGACCGCGGTGGAGTACACCGGGACCGAGACTTCGCCCTGGGGAGAGCTCAAGCTCATCTCGGGCGGCGCCAACCCGATCCTGGCGGGCCGCATCGCCGAGACGCTCGACGTGCCACTCACCGACCCCCGCCTGCGCCACTTCCCGGATGGCGAGATCAACGTCAAGATCGAGGACTCGATGCGCGGCCACGACGTGTTCGTGATCCAGCCCACGAGCCCGCCCGTGAACGAGCACCTGATGGAGCTGTTCATCATCCTGGACGCGCTGCGGCGAGCCTCGGCCGGGCGTGTCACCGCGGTCGTGCCCTACTACGGCTACGCGCGCAAGGAGCGCAAGACGCAGCCGCGCGAGCCCATCTCGGCCAAGCTGGTCGCCAACTTCATCACGCTGGCCGGCGCGGACAGGCTGCTCCTGTTCGACCTCCACGCCGAGGCCATCGAGGGCTTCTTCGACGTGCCGACCGACCACCTGTCGCCGCACCGCATCTTCGCCGAGCACCTGAAGACGCTCAACCTTCAGCACCTGACCATCGTGGCGCCCGACGCCGGCGGCGGCCGGCGAGCCGAGGCTGTGGCGAACGACCTCAGCGCGCCGATCGCGTTCGGCTACAAGCGCCGGTCGGGCGACGACGAATCCGTCGAGGTGATCGCGATCTCTGGTGACGTGAAGGGCCGCGACTGCGTCGTGGTCGAGGACATCATCACCACCGGGGGCACCGTGGCCAAGCTCGCGGTCGCGCTGCACAACGCGGGCGCCAACCGGGTGCTCATCGCGGCGACGCATCCGGTGCTGACCGGCAACGCGCTCGAAAGGCTCAAGAAAGCTGACGTGGAAGAGGTGATCGTGACCGACACGGTGCCCATCTCAGCCGACAAGATGGGGCCGCCACTCAAGGTGCTGTCGGTGGCACCTCTGCTCGCTGAGGCGATCATCCGGGTGCACGAAAACCGGAGCGTCAGCGAGCTCTTCCGTTAAACCCCGATGACCGGGCAGGAAACCGTCGAGCTCATCGTTCTCATCGTGTGCTTCGTCATCGCCGCGTTCGCGAGCGGCACGGAGACGGCGCTCACGTCGGTGGGCCGGTTGCGTGTGCGCTTCCTCGCCGAGCAGGGGAGCCAGGCGGCGCAGATCCTGCAGAGGCTGCGTGCGGACCCCAACCGGTTTTTGTCGACGGTGCTGTTCACCAACACGCTTGCTTTGATCGTCGCCTCGACCTCGACCGCCTTGTTGAGCGACTCGATCCTCACGCGCGCCGGCGTGCCGTCCGGGTGGCGCATCTGGCTGACCCTTTTGGTTTCCGTCGCGCTCTCGATCGTGCTTCTGATCCTGGCCGAGGTCACGCCGAAGACATTGGCCATCTCGCAGGCGG
>VBGE01000156.1 GCA_005880345.1 Chloroflexota bacterium
CGTCGACCGCGTGCATGCCATCGAGCATCGGGCTCACCTTCAGCCAGCGACGCTCGAAGTCGTCCTCGCTGTCCTTGTCGAAGCCATCGGGATCGGCCGCATGCCTGGCGTGCCTGCACAGGAGGCGGAAGTGCTCGACGGAGAACCGTCGTGCATAGCCAACCGTCTCCGCCTCATTGGCCGGATCCCACCTGTCGCCGAGCTGCTCGCGCAGGTGGCAGATCACCGACGCAGACTGATACCCGATCTCGCCGGCCGCGAGCGCCCGGCTCACCTCGGGCAGGTTCTCGAGCTGCCTGCCGACGCAAAGCCGGTCAGCGGCGGCCGTCCTCGACATGCCGCACGTGCGGGCCACCCATGACGCCGGCGAAAGGCCCGCCACCTGGTAGTCCCCACGCCGCCGGCCCCGGTCGACGACTCGGCACAGCTTGGCCTGGAGCCGGTCGATCACGCCCGCCAGCCGCCCGGCATCGACCAGATCGTCATCCGCCTCGCGCTCGAAATCGCGCGCGGCAAGCTCGAGCCGATCCATCTCAGCCATGAACAAAACAATACGAGCATTTGTTCGAATGTCAAGCAAATACTAACGGAGACCTGTTAAGAGCTAACCCTTGCTCCGTCCGCGACCGTTCACGTACGCAACTCAACGGAATGTTGTACCGGCGCGCACCGCTGCCGGTGATGGTTCCCGGATCAGGTCGCGCTGACAGTCTCGTCCCACGCCGTGACGTCCGCGCCGTCGGAGTGGTCGTTGACGTAATCGAAAGGCTGCACCAGCTCGCGCAGCGCAAGCTCGTAATGGAAGCTGCCCGCAGCGTCGGCCACCCCCAAGAAGGAAAACGTCTTCGACTCATCCTTGCCCAGGTCGCCGCAGTCGAACGCCGACTCGTCCCGGGCGATGACGCAGCCGCTCAGGTCGCTGACCTTGTGCCGCTCGTACCACCGGTCGGGCGTCCTGAAGACCAGGCCGAGGTGGGGGATGAGTGGGCCGGTGTTCGTCACCTTGACCACGAGCTGAACGTTGTCGCCCACCCTGGCGCTCTGGCTGCCTGAAGCGTCGACGGCCGCGGTCATAGGCAGCGGGTTCGAGCACAGCCCAGAGGCCAGCAGCATCGCCACAAGCACACCCAGCTTCATTCGCCCTTAATCCAGCGCTAAACGCCCGAGGCGTATTCTGTGCGACTTGCGCCATGAGGGCACACCTGTAACCCATCCACACCTTTGTTCGTTGAAGCTGCCGTGAGGAACGGGGTAGTTCTCCTCCTGTCCACGCTGGCCATCACGGGCGCGATCGCGGGCTGCACCGCCAACGGGCCGCTCGCGCCCGCCTCGAGCGCCGCGGCGAAGCGGACCAGCCCGTCGCCCGCGGCCAGCACCAGCCCCAGCCCGGAGGACACGCCGACCCCGAGCCCTTCACCCTCGCCCAGCGCACTGCCGAGCCCGGTGGCGGTCCCCTCGTGGGCGGCCATGCATGCCAGCTGCGTGAGCACCCCGGCGGCCCAGGAGGCGGTGCTGCAGCTCCAGGGCGCCGCCAACCCGGTCCTGGCGGACGTGTCCAACGCCAAAGCGCCCCGCACCCTCTGCGGCATCAGCGGCGGGTCCTTCCAGCCGCAGCTGGTGACCCAGACCATGATCTCGTGGTCCGCGACGCAAGGCAGTCCGGGCACGTCCGGGACGAGCGTGATCGCCGTGCTCGACCTTTTCTCCGGCACCTCGACAGTTGCCGCCACGTGGTCTGGCGGCGGCTTCATGGACGGCCTGCACGCCTGGAGCCCCGACCGCGGCTTTCTCGCGTATGTCACCTCCGACTCCAGCGGCGTGAACCTTCACCTGCTGAGCGGCGGCGGCGACCGCGTGGTCGCCACGCTCGGCGCAGTGCCTGGCCGCGGCT
>VBGE01000157.1 GCA_005880345.1 Chloroflexota bacterium
AGGAGCTGGCGGGCGAGGAGTGCGCGGTTCAGCGCACGGCGGTCAAGGGTTGGGGCGCGCGAGGGCACGCCACAAATCTTCTCTCCTCGCCCCTCACCCTGCCCTCTCCCCTGAGGGGAGAGGGAGTTTAGAGGCCGGCCTCGAGCTTGGCCTTCTCGCCCGCCTTGCGCATCTTGTCGATCCGCTTGCGCATGTCCTTGCGGCGCTGCTCGCCCCGGTCGGGGTCGAGGAAGTACGTCGCCGCGGCGGCCAGGCCCATCCACATCATCAGGCGCGTCAGCCTGAATCGCATGAACATCACCTAGAGAACCGTCCAGCCGACCTCGGTACTTGACGTGAGTTCGGCAAGGTGCTATTTCCCAGCACACTCTTTCAGCCGACTTTCGAGGGGAGGGAAGTCAATGAGCATCACGGGTCCAACAGGCGCTGTGGCGCGCCTCGAGCGGGACGCCATCGGCCTGGCGCCGGTCCTCTTCCAATCGATCACCCACATGGCGCCGGCGGCCGCGGTCGCGTTCTCGATCATCTTCGCGGTCACGTACGCCGGCGGCGCGACCCCGCTGGCGGTGGTGCTGGCCCTGGTCGCCTGCCTGTTTGTCGCCATCAGCATCGGCCAGCTCGCCAAGCATCTGCCTTCGGCCGGCGGCCTCTACACGTACAGCGCACGCGGCCTGCATCCCACGGTCGGCTTTTTCGTCGCGTGGGGTTTCATGCTCGCGGAGCCGCTGGTCGCGCCGCTGCTCTACCTGATCTTCGGCAATGTGATCGGCGTTTTCCTGACCAACCACTTCAACACGCCGACCTGGCTTTGGGCGCCCTTTGCCGCGCTGGCCGGGATCGGCGTGTGGGCGCTCGTCTTTCGAGGCGTGCGGATCTCGACCGAAGCCGGCGTGGCGATGGGCGCCTTCGAGATCGTGGTCTTCCTCGCCCTCGCCATCACGCTGATCATCGCGGCCGGCTCGAACAACACGCTGGCGGTGTTCAGCCCGAGCACCGGCAACCAGCACGGGCTTGGCTCCGTCTTCGCGGGCATGGTGTACACGGTGCTCGCCTTCATCGGGTTCGAGGCCTCGGCGCCGCTCGGCGAGGAGGCCAGGGATGCGCGGCGCACGATTCCGCGCGCGGTGATCCTGTCGTGCGTGCTGATCGGCGTCTTCTACCTGATCTGCTACTACGGCGCGACCGTCTACTTCGGGCCGAGCCAGATGGCGGACCAGAAGAACGGTTTCTTCGGCTTCAACGGCGGCGACCCGTGGGACGGGCTCGCGGCCAAGGTGTGGGGTCCCTTCTCCATACTCGTCCTGCTGGCGATCATCAACAGCGCCTTCGCCAACTCCAACGCGGGCGCCAACGCCGCGACGCGGGTGGGCTATGCGCTGGGTCGCGTCGGCATCCTGCCACGCGCCCTGGCCAGCGTGCATCCGCGCTTCAAGACGCCGTATGTCGCCGTCCACGTCCAGGGCGCGCTCGGCATCGCGCTCGCGCTGATCCTTGGCTTCGCCCTGAGCAGCCCGCTGAACGCTTTCGCCCTGCTCGGCACGATCGCCACCCTGATCGTGGTGTGCATCTACATCCTGACCAACCTCGCCAACATCGTCTTCTACACGCGCGAGCACCGCGACGAGATGAACCCGGTGTGGAACCTCATCGTGCCGGTGCTCGGCATCGTGATCTTCATCCCGGTGCTGATTGCCGCGTTCGGCTTTGACTTCGGCGGCCTGGGCATCACGCCGTTGACGGCGCCGGCCAACGCCGCGCCATGGATCGTGGTGGCCTGGCTGGTCCTCGGAGCGGTGCTGTACTTCTATCTCTCGTCGCGCTCGCCGGGGGCGATCAAGGAGACGGCGACGACTTTCGTCGAGGCCGAGACGTAAAAAAGAGAGGGGGCGCTGCGCAGCGCCCCCTCTTTCATGTCTGTTGTGCCGCTATGCGGTGCCGAAGATGTCCGAGTTGCCGAACGTGGCCGGGCAGTCGGTGAGCGGCGCGGGCCTGGCCACGCTGCCGCCAGTGCGAAGCGACATGCGCCAGGCGTCGATCGCCGGGCAGTCGGCTCCGTTTCGACTGTCGTTCCAGACCGCCGCGCCGTAGGTCCGGCTGGCGGTGGCGTAGACGTAGTCGCCCAGGAACTCACCGACGAGGTTGTTCTGAGACGAGCTCCGGGGGTCGCCAGGCGCCCCGCGGTGGATTTCACTGAAGGTGCCCGTGCCTGATGGGCCGGACGCTGCGTGCAGGAAGACGCCGACCAGGGTGCGAGGTGTGCTCGTGGTGTTCTGGTACGGCGTGGTGAACGCGTTGTAGACGACGTAGACGTTGTGCCCGTCCGGCGAGATGGCGGGTGCGGTGTAGTAGCCGTGGTCGCTCGAGCCGG
>VBGE01000158.1 GCA_005880345.1 Chloroflexota bacterium
GACAGGATCACGACCACCGCGTCCACCGTTCGTGGCTCTTCGACCAGCCGCCGCAGGAATTTCACCTTCCCACCCGGGCCAACCTTAACCCGGGACGATGCGCTTTTTGAAACCGATTTCGACACCCGGCTGAGACTGCCTGTGAGACCGGTTTGGGGGAACCCTTGGCCGCGTCGCCGGCCATTTTTGGATTCGAGAGGAGGACCCCCATGTCAGCCAACCCCCAGGTCGACGGAATCGTGACCCTGCCGGTCGTCCCAGCGGCGTTCGAGCCTGAAATGCTCGCCCAGCCAGAAGCGCCCGCGTTCGAGGTCCCCGCGCCCGCAGCAGAGCCCTCGAGTCCGCGCAAGCGCCCCGCTTGGGTCGTGCCGGCGGCCATCGCGGCCATCGGCGTCATCGCGTCGGGAACGCTCGGCTACTTCCTCTACGTCACCGCGCAGCAGAGGGACGGCTACCACCAGAAGCTGGTCAGCACCAGCGCCACTTTGGTATCGACCCAGTCCGACCTGAGCGCGGCGCAGAGCGACGCGGCCACCCGCAAGGTCACGGCCACCTACGTCGCGATGTACGTCGCCGACGAAGGCAAGGTCAGCACCGACTACGAGATGATCGTCAACTGCGGCGACTACAGCTCATGCCGCACGGGAGCGCAGCAGATGCTCACGGACCTGCAAGCGTTTCAGGCCGACCGCAAGACCGCCAACGTCCCGTCCGCATTCTCCAGCACAGACAGCAGCCTCGGCGACGCGCTGAGCGCAGCGATCGCCGGCGACCAGGAGTTCATCACCGGGATGGACAACGGTGACGTCGCCAAGATCAAGGAAGGCGGGAGCAAGGTCGATGCCGCGATGTTGAGCGTCGCCAAGGCGCAGTCATCGCTCGGCAGCATGCTCAGGTAATGCACCGAAACATCTTCGCGGCGGCGGTCGTCGTGGCCGCCGCCGCGGCAATCCTCACCTGCTCGCTGCACGACGAGCTCGGGATGCGCCGCGATGTCGCGGTCCAGCAGCGCACCATCGCCGCGCTGCAGCAGCGGGTCGCCGCGCTCGAGACGCAGGCGGCCGCCCAGCCGGACTGGCCGTCGATTGCGGCCGCGGTCGAGCCGTCCGTCGTGACGATCGAGGCCGGCAGGTCGCTCGGCTCGGCGTGGGTCGCGCATGCAGACGCGAGCGGCTCCGACCTGGTGACCAACTTCCACGTCATCGCCGAAACATGGAACGCCGGCACTGCGTCAGTGAAGGTTCTCAGCGGGGACGCGACCACGAGCGGGACCATCGTTCGGGTCGACCCGGGCGATGACCTGGCGATCGTGCATGTGAGAGAACGACGCACCGCCCTCGCGTCCGCGGCGCAGCGCCCGCGGCTCGGCACCGCTGTGATGGCTGTGGGCTCGCCGCTCGGGCTGGGCGGCACTGTGACCCTCGGCGTGGTCTCGGGTTTCCGCAGCCTCGAGGGCAGCGACTACGTGCAGTTCTCGGCGGCGATCAGCCCGGGCAACAGCGGCGGCCCGGTGGTCGACTCGCACGGCCGCGTCGTGGCGGTGGCTTCGGCCAAGCTGGTCGGCGACGGGGTGGAGGCGCTTGCCCTGGCGATCCCGGTCCAGACTGCGTGCCTGAACCTGGTCACCTGCAGCGGCTAGGGCTCCGAGCTGGCGTTGAACTTGTTGGTCACGCCCTGCTCGGCGTGGATCACATGCATCACCGCGTTGATCAGCGCCAGGTGGGAGAACGCCTGCGGGAAGTTGCCGAGGTGCCGGCCGCTCCGGGGATCGATCTCCTCCGCGTACAGCTGCAGCGGGCTGGCGTACGACAGCAGCTTCTCGCACAGCTCGCGCGCGCGGTCGAGCTCGTCGATCTCGCAGAGCGCCGAGACGAGCCAGAACGAGCAGATCGTGAACGTGCCCTCCTCCCCACGCAGGCCGTCGTCCGTCTCGTCGGTGCGGTATCGCAGCACCATGCCGTCCACGGTCAGCTCATTCGCGATGGCGAGGACCGTGGCTCTGACTCGCTCATCCTCCGGAGGCAGGAAGCGGACGAGTGGGATGAGCAGGACTGACGCGTCGAGCGCCTTCGCTCCGTAGTGCTGGACGAAAACGCCGCGCTCGTCGACGCCGTTGGCCAGGATGTCCGCCTTGATCTCATCGGCCTTAGCCTGCCACTCCCGCGCGAGGTGAAGGTCGCCGTGCATCTCCGCCAGGCGCGCGCCGCGGTCGCAGGCGACCCAGCACATGAGCTTGGAAGAGGTGAAGTGCTGCGGCTCGCCGCGCACCTCCCAGATGCCGCGGTCGGGCTTGCGCCAGTTCTCGATCGCGGACTCGACCGCACGTTTGAGGATCGGCCAAACGACCTCGGGCAGGAAGTCGCGTGACTTCGTGTGCAGGTAGACCGAGTCGAGCACCGCGCCCCACACGTCGTGCTGCACCTGCTGGAAGGCCGCATTGCCGAC
>VBGE01000159.1 GCA_005880345.1 Chloroflexota bacterium
ATCCCCAAGGCCGACCTCACCGGTTCGGCATGGCGGACCGCGGCGCTGGAGGAGGTGACGCGCGGGGCGAGCGTCGAGGCCGTCGGCGCCGGGCGGCGCATGACCATCGCGGGCTTCGAGCTGCAGGTGATCGCGCCCGAGGCGGGAGCGCCAGGCGACCAGGTGGGCGCCGCCGACCTCGCGCTGCGCGTCGTCGCCACTGACGGGCAGAGCTTCTGCGACTTCAGCGACCTCGACCTCGACGCACAGACCGTCGCCGCGGGACGGCTCGAAGGGCCATGCACCGACCTGCTCCTGCCCTCGGGCGGCAAGAGCGCTCTCTCGCCAGACCTGCAGCGCGCCGCGGTGAGACCTACCACGCAGCTCATTGCATCGCGCACAGCGGGCAGGCTCGCCAACGGCTACCCACCCTCGGTCCTGCGCACCGACCAGGAGGGCTCTATCACCTTGCCGTTGTAAGTACGATCGTCGGCGATGGCGCGGGGGAACGAGAAGCGCGCGGCGGTCGACGTGCTGCTGCTCCACGGCGAGGAGCGGTTCCTCGTCGACGAGCGGGCGCGAGCGACGCTCGACCAGTGGGGCAAGGACCTCGTCTCCGATTTCGGCCTCGACACGATGGAGGGGGCGGGCCTGGCGCCCGCGCGCCTGCAGGATGCGGTTCTCCAGGCGCCGTTCCTCGATCCCTATCGAGTCGTCCACGTGCGCATGGTTCCCGCCAACCGCGCGGAAGGTTTGGCGGGCGCGGTGCAGGAGATCCCCAGCACCACCCGGCTGCTGATGACCGTGGCCGGCCGCATCGGCCCGACCAACAAGCTGGCCAAAGCCGTGTCGGCCGCCGGCGGCCAGGTCGTCGAGATGCAGCACCTCAAGGGTCGCGCCCTCGGCGACTGGGCCGCGAGGCGCGCGGTGGACAAGCACGGCCTCACGCCGGCCATCGCCGCGCAGGTCGTAAGAGTGGTCCCGCCCGACCTCAGCATCATCGACTCCGAGCTGACGAAGGTCGCCGCCTACAAGGCCTCAGGCGCGAAGCTCACCAATGAGGTGGTGAGCGAGCTGCTCGCCGGCGGCCGCGAGGACGAGATCTTCAAGCTCACCGACAACCTCCTGCCGCGGCCGACGCCTCAGGCCCTGGCCATCGCGCGCAACCTCACGCAGGGCGGCATGCAGCCAACCTCGGTCGCGTACCGAATGGCGCGCCACTACGCCCTCGTCCTCGAGGTCAAGTCGAAGCAGGAACGCGGCGAATCGCTGTCGCAGGTCCAGGACGACATGAGCGAGCACCGGTTTGTGGTCCAGAAGGCCTTCGACGCGGCGCAGAACGCGGACGCGAAGCGCCTCGAGGAGGCGCTAATAAAGATCCGCGACTACGAGTGGGAGGTTAAGTCCGGCCAGGTCGACGCTGAGCTCGGGCTGGACGTGCTTCTGACGCGCCTTTAGCCTTGGTCTTCGCGCCTGACGCGGCGGCAGGGGCCGCCTTCGCCACCTTCGCCAGCTGCCGCGCCAGCCGCGCCTTGCGGCGCGCCGCATTGTTCGGGTGCAGGATGCCCTTGGCCGCGGCGCGGTCGAGACCGCGCACCGCCTCGACGCCCACTTCGAGCACATCGGCGGCGGACGAAGCCAGCGATTTACGCGCCTTGACGATCAGGGTTTTCACCTCTGACCGCACTCCGCGGTTGCGCACGGTGCGACGCGCGCCCGCACGCGCCTGCTTCTTCGCTGAAGCGGTTCGCTTAGCCACGCGCCATCGCCAGAGGGGAGATTGAACTCACGAAGTTAGGATTATAGGGGCCAGTGGAGTTTGAGCTCGGCGGCCTGCGCCCGCAGGTGCATCCGGACGCCTACATCGCACCAACCGCGGTCCTCATCGGCGACGTGCACATCGCGGCCGGCGCCAGCGTGTGGTTCGGCGCGGTGCTGAGGGGCGACGAGGCGCCGATCACAGTCGGCGAAGGCGCCAACATCCAGGACAACGTCGTGATCCACTGCGCCGTAAACCTGCCCACGACCATCGAGCCCAACGCCACCGTCGGCCATTCCGCACAGCTCGAGGGTTGCGTCGTCGAGCAGGGCGCTCTCGTCGGGATGGGCGCGACCATGCTGCAGCGCAGCCGCCTGGGCAAGGGCTCGATGCTCGCCGCCGGCGCCGTCCTCCAGGAAGGCGAGCACATCCCGCCCGGCCAGATGGCCGCGGGCGTGCCGGCCAGAATCAAGAAGGCTCTCGACGGCTCGTCCCAGCGATGGGTGGCGACGTCGGCGCAGCACTACAGAGAGCGCGCCATCCGGTACCGGGCGGAGCTCCGATCGACCGAGTGACCCTCGCGCTGCCCGCGCGCGCGAAGCTGAACCTCGACCTGACAGTCGTGCGCAGAGCCGACGACGGTTTCCACGAGCTGCAAACCACGTTTCAGGAAATCGAGCTGCACGACCTCCTGCTCATCCAGCGGTCACCACAAACAGACCTCACGATCGAAGGCATGGACGTCGCCAGAAAAGGCAATTCG
This sequence comes from Chloroflexota bacterium, assembly GCA_005880345.1. Taxonomy (GTDB): domain Bacteria; phylum Chloroflexota; class Dormibacteria; order Dormibacterales; family Dormibacteraceae; genus 40CM-4-65-16. The sequence goes on from VBGE01000159.1 coordinate 2,502, forward strand.
GTGCTCGCCGCGCATGAGGCGATTGAACAGGCAACCGGCCGAAAACTCAACGTGAATTTCCATCTTTACAAGCGCATTCCGCCCGGCTCCGGGATGGGCGGCGCCAGCAGCGATGCGGCGGCCGCGCTCAAGGGAATGAAGGCGCTCTTCGACCTCGACGTCGCACTCGAGCCCATCGCACGACAGCTTGGTTCCGACGTCCCTTTCTTCCTGACCGGCGGCCGGGCCAGGGCCGAAGGCCGCGGCGAACAGCTAACCAAGCAATCAGCGCCAGGCAACCGATGGTTCGCCATCGCCTGGCCCGGCATCGAGCTCAAGACGGCCGATGTGTACCGTGCATGGGACGAAGTGAAAGGTGAACCTCCAAACGATCTGCAAAGAGCGGCCGAGCGCGTCGAGCCGAAAGTCAAAGAATTCGCCAAAAAACTCGGCGATGGCTGGCAGATGACAGGAAGTGGCTCGGCGTTCTTCAAAATTGCCGCCACGGAACAGGAAGCAACAGGGGCGATCGAGCACCTCGACTGCTGGACCGCCGCCACCAGGGCCATCGATTGAGCAAATGATCAGAAAGACCGCCGCCGTCCTCGCCGGCAAAGCCACCGGCACGCTCAGCCGCATCACCAAAAGAGGCGGCGGCACGACCCTGCCCGGCGACGTAGCAAGGGCGATCGACCCCAAGATCCTCACGCGTCTGGCCCAGGACCTCACCCACGGCTCCATCGTCGTCACCGGTACCAACGGCAAGACCACG
>VBGE01000182.1 GCA_005880345.1 Chloroflexota bacterium
GCCGGAACCCGACCGGTCGCCACCCACAGCCAGTCCGCGAGCACTGCCACCGTCCAGGCGCCGACCGGAATGTCCGTCAGGGCGGGATGCAGCGGGTGGCCGAGCACTTTGGTGCCGTGCATGAGGCTCCGCAGAGTCCGCCCGGGCCCGCCGAGCCCGTCGTACAGCGCGCCGACAGCCTTCTGGATGGGCTCGGCGAACCGGTCGAGCCACGCCTGTTCGCGGATGACCCGGTCGAGCCTGCGCTCGCGCGCGTGGTGGTGGCCGATCAACCTGCGGATACGTC
>VBGE01000183.1 GCA_005880345.1 Chloroflexota bacterium
CTCGCTCGCGCGCTGAAGCCGCCGCGCGCGGTGGCCGTGCTCGTCAACGCCGGCAAACCAGTCGACGAGGTCATCGACCAGCTGACCAGGGTCCTGGACCGGGGCGACATCATCGTCGACGGCGGGAACTCTTTCTTCCAGGACACGCAGCGGCGCGCGGCCGCGCTGGAGAAGCTGGGCTTCGGCTTCCTCGGTTGCGGCGTTTCGGGTGGGGAAGAGGGTGCGCTGCGGGGGCCGAGCCTGATGCCGGGTGGCACGCGCGACGCCTACGCCCACATCGAGCCGATGCTCTCCGCCATCGCGGCCAACGTGGAGGGCGTCCCCTGCTGCACCTACATCGGGCCGGACGGAGCCGGCCACTTCGTGAAGATGGTCCACAACGGCATCGAGTACGCCGACATCCAGCTCATTGCCGAGACCTACGACCTGCTGCGCCACGCGCTCAACCTCTCGCCTGACGAGCTGGCAGGAGTCTTCCGCGAGTGGAACAAGGGACGCCTGCAGTCCTACCTGATCGAGATCACGTCGCACGTCCTCGCCAAGCACGAGGATGGTGCCGACGCATCCCTGGTCGACTCGATCGAGGACGAGGCGGAGCAGAAGGGCACCGGGCGCTGGACCAGCCAGTCGGCTCTGGAGCTCGGTGTGCCGCTGACCGGCATCACCGAAGCCGTCTTCGCCCGCGTGTTGTCGAGCCAGAAGGCGCAGCGCATGCGCGCCGCGGGGATTCTCTCCGGCGGCCCGGCGCCCGCCAGGGCGCCCACCTCGCTGATCGATGACGTGGAGGAGGCGCTCTACGCGTCGAAGATCGTCGCCTACGCGCAGGGCTTCGAGCATCTGGCGGCGGGGTCGAAGGAGTACCGCTGGGACCTCGACCTGGGCGCGCTGGCGACCATCTGGCGTGGAGGCTGCATCATCCGGGCCAAGTTCCTCGACCGGATCAAGGACGCCTACGAGAAGGACCGCAGCCTGGACAGCCTCATGCTCGCTCCGTTCTTCACCCAGGCGCTGGCGGGTGCGCAGACCGCCTGGCGTCGCGTGGTCAAGACCGCAGTTGACCAGGGCATCGCGATCCCGACGTTCGCATCGTCCCTGGCCTACTACGACGGGTACCGGCGCGCGCGCGGACCGGCCAACCTGATCCAGGGCTTGCGGGACTACTTCGGGTCTCATACGTACCACCGCGTCGACAGGGAAGGCGCCTATCACACGCGGTGGGCGCAGGACGGCGACGAGGTCCGAGCCGACTAGGGCGGCGCGGGCTCCCTCTCGAATGTGAGCGCGACGAGAAAGTAGAGCCCGACCGCGACCGCGAGCCACACCAGCAGGGCGATCAGCAGGCTCGACGCGACACCCAGACTCACCACCGATTCGGAGACCACGACCGCGAACACGATCATGGCTATGGCGCCGAGGATCGCGCCGATCGAGTCGACCGCCGCCTCCTCCTTGCCCTCCTTTTTCTGGATGAGCGTCAACGAAGCGGGGAGGATGGCCGGGAAGCCGAGCAGGACGCCGCCGATCTTCGAACCGAAAGCCATGCCGGCCAGACCGGCCACAAGGGAGATCCCCGCACCGAAGAGAAACCGCATCGCGTAGTCGCCAAAGCGATGGGTGCCGAGCTTGCCCGGGTCGACCTGCGGGTAAAGGCCGGTCTTCACCGGAACAGCAACCAGTACATGCCGGCGGCCGGAACGAGCCAGGCGAACCAGGCCAGGATGCTGCCGACCACCGCCTTGAGATGCTTGACGAGGAGCGCGGCCGCAACGCTGTAGAAGACGAGTCCCACGGCCCCGGCGATCATCCCGGTGGCGAGCTTGCTGTCTTTGGCGGGGCCCATGGCCAGGCCGGTGACCAGGAGGCTGACGACCGCCACGGACGGCGCCGCCGAAAAGAGGCCGGCGAACATCTTCGGCTTGAGGGTGTCGCCGAGCACGGCGAATGCGGCCACCAGCGCCCCGCCCGCGAGCACACGCACACCCAGCAGCGCGGCGTCCTTCACGAGCGGGCCCCCGGGCGGTCTCTGCGCCGCAGCAACGGACGAAGGCCGTTGGCCGCGGCGACCACGGTCGACCCGTTGCTGAGAAATGCCGCCACCGCCGGGTTCATGGCGCCGGCGAGCGC
>VBGE01000184.1 GCA_005880345.1 Chloroflexota bacterium
CTCGATTCCCAATCCCGCATACCCGTTCTGCCCCAACAAGGTGTTCCAGTACCACCACCAGCCGTTCAACTACTACGCCAACTACGCGCCCGGCGCGCCTGGCCGGAGCCACCTCCAGGACGAGCAGGCTTTCCTCGGCCTGGCCAACTCTTCGAGCAGGGACTGCAGCCTCCCCGCGGTCAGCTTCGTCAAGCCGGTCGGGCTCGAGAACGAGCACCCCGGCTACACCAGCGAAGGCCGCGGCAGCGACCACCTGGTCCAGCTCCTCAGCTCGATCCAGGGCAGCGCCTGCCGCAAGGACACCATGGTCGTCGTCACCTACGACGAGTTCGGCGGCCAGTGGGACCACGTCGCGCCTCCCGGCCAGGGCGGCACGCCAGGCGCGCATGACAGCTGGGGCCCGGGCACCAGGATCCCGGCGCTGGTCCTCGCGCCGCACCTTCGCGGCGACTTCGTCGTCGACCACACTCAGTACGACACGACCTCGATCCTGGCCACGATCGAGCACCGCTACGGCCTGGCCGCGCTGGCCTCCCGCGACGCCGCCGTCAGCGACCTCTCCGGGGTCTTCGCAGCGCAATCCCCGTTCGACACGTGACGCTGGACTTAAGCAACTGACTTTGGCAGTATTAAGCGACTGACCAACTCGGGCCGAGCAATCGGCCCGAGTCCTTTCCGGGTGTGTGTATGTGCTGGGAGGTACCCGCGATGACTCGATTCCGCTTGACCCGGCTGACCGTCACCCTGCTCAGCGTCGCCGCGGCGCTCGCCTGGAGCAGCGCCCCCGCGCTGGCCGGCGGCTCGGACTGGAAGGTCGGCTACTACACGCCGTCATCCCATGGCGCGCTGTCATTCGCTTCCGCCGACCGACCGGACGTGGGTCTCGCCGCGCTCAACTTCACCAACCAGCCGAATACCGCCCTGCTGGTGACGACGCACGGCAGCTCGAACCTGCTCGGTGACCTGCGCGGGAAGACCATCCACGCCGAGTTCGACATCACCGGCGTCACTGGCGCCTTCACCTATTTCGGCCAGGGCACTGCGGACAACCCGTGCGGCTATCCCGCCAACACGCGCCTGTACTTCGAGACCGACAACAGCGGCGGTTTCGCCTACACGCATTTCTGGTGGGCGAACCCCGACAACTTCATCCTGGCGACCAACGGGCACGGAGTGCTGAACGCGACAGTCGAGCCGTTGGAGTGGTCGGACTGGAACGGCCAGCCCGGTATCACGCAGGTGCCCGGCTTCAACGATGCGGCCTCCAATGTGACGATGGTCGGGATGTCGTTCGGCGGCGGCTGCTTCTTCGCGAACGGAGTCGGCACGACCGACGGCAGCGGCACGCTCACGCTGAGGAGCTTCACGGTCACCTAGCGCCGGCCGAAGATCGAGCTCTCGGCCACGTAGAAGATGGCGATCGCCGCGTACATGCCTGCGCTGATCAAGGGCTGCCACAGCGCGAGGAGCGTGGCGACGACATATGTGATCGGGCCCACGGCGAAGCTGCGCGAGATGCCCTGGACTACCCGCTCGTCGGCGTCCTGGCGCAGCAGCTTCCTGCCCGTCGCGGCATACCGCCACAGGACGTTGAACAGGACCGCGGTCAGAGTCAGCGTCACGCCGTAGGCGAGCGCCGCCGCCTGGGCGCTTTCCGGCTTGCCGATGTCCTCCGCGAGCAGCCGCGTGGGGAAGGGGATGAAGGCGATGAGCATCAGGAAGAGCACGCTGACCATGAGGAAGAACCGGTCGACGTGCCCGACCTGGTGCATCACCGTGTGGTGGTTGGCCCAGATGATCCCGATGGTGATGAAGCTGACCGCGTACGCCGCGTAACTGGTCCAGATTCGGCGCAGCTCGCCACCCAGGGGCACCGACTCGTTCACCGCGAGGTTGAGGATGAGGAGGGTGGCGGCGAAGGCGAAGATGCCGTCCGAGAAGGCTTCCAGGCGGTTCTTGGGCACGGCGTCAATTCAAACGCAAGTTCGCCTGCCGGGATTCGTTAAGTCGCGATGAAGGAGGTGGTCTGTCCGTGATCACAACCGTCCTCACGTTCCTCAGCCAGAAGATCGTGGCCGTCGTCATCACGACCGTCGTCGTGGTCGCGGCCGTGCCCACCCTGATCGTGGCGATCAACGGCAACACCATCACCATCTCCACCGGTCCCGTGGCCTCGACGAGCCGCCACGGCGACGACCAGGAGCGCGCCCGGATCATCGTCGAGGTCAAGAACGCGGGCGACGCCGTGGTCGTCAAGCTTAACCACGAAGAGGCGAGCTGCGATTCACAGATCGCGCAGCTGTCGGCCGGATCGAAGCTGTCTGCCACGGCCACGGCCGCGGCGCTGCAGAAGGGCAAGGACTCTCGGTCGTCACCATCGAGACCGAGCAGACCTTCCTGGTCCGCATCAACGAGATCCAGGTCATCGCGCTCGGTCAAAACGGTAAGACAGGCACGCTGGTGACGGTCTGCCAGACCATCGTCGTCGAGATCCAGCAGATCATCGTCGTCGTCCAACCCGCGCCTGGCGGCGGCGACGACGACGACATCAAGACCGTTCGATGATCGCGACAACACCGAGGAGTAAGGCCTCCTCCTCCAACCTCCCCATCTCTACTCCAGAGGCCGATGCTCCAACCGACCCGGCGAGCGCCCTCCCTGATTTGCTCGCCGGGCTCCGGTTGGGGGCAAGAGAGTGGATTGTCGTGGCGGCGGTCCTGCTGGCCGTCGACGCGTTCGCGGGTTGGACCTACCTGGTGAGCTACTTCTCCTACTTCCGGATTCCGTCCGAAGCGCTCGGACTTTCCGCGCCCGAGGTTTTCGCGCAGGGCCTGCGCACGGTCCTGTTGCCTTTGACCGTCGTCATCGTGGCCGCGGTGGCGCCAGGCCCTCGCCTGCGCCCGGCGGCGATCGGGGTCGGGGTGTATCTGCTTGTCTTGCTGGCCGTCGCGGTGATCAACCACTGGGCGTCGCCCGGTGCGGTGCTCGTGCAGCTGGCGGCGGCGCTGGCCGCGGCCGGGATTGTGTTCGGCATGCGGCTGGGCTTGGGCGCCAGGCCGTTCGAGCGCCTGGTGATCGGCGCGGCGGGCCTGCTGCTCCTCATCTCGATTCCGGTCGCCGCGGGAACGCTGGACGCCGGCCAGGCCGCGGGTGCGAAGTCGACGACTTTCCGCCTGGTCACGTCGGCGCCGCTGTTGCCGAGCGCCCTGCCCGCGGGCGGTAACTACACGTACACGAACTACATCCTGCTGCGCGAGAACGACTCGCGGTACTGGGTGTTCCGCATCGGCGACCGCTACG
>VBGE01000185.1 GCA_005880345.1 Chloroflexota bacterium
CCGTCCGAGCCGAGGCACCAGCTGAGAAAGCCGGCGCCCTTGGGCGCTGCCTTGACGACCGCCGCGCCGGCGCCGTCGCCGAAGATGACCGCAGTACCACGGTCGGAGTAATCGAGCATCCGGGAGAGCACCTCGGCCCCGATGACCAACACGGTGTCCGCGCGCTCCGTGGCGATGAACGAGTCCGCGATCGACAGCGCATAGACGAAGCTCGTGCACGCAGCGAGCGTGTCCCACGCGACAGCGCCTGGTGCGTCGAGCTCGTTCTGCACGCGGCACGCGACCGAGGGAAACGGCCCGTCGGGCGACGAGGTGCCGACCAGGATCATGTCCAGGTCCTTCGCCTCGACGTTCGCAGCCTTCAGCGCCGCACGCGCGGCCCTGGTCGCGAGATCGAACGTGGTGGTCCCGGGCTCGGCGATGTGCCGGCGGTGGATCCCGGTGCGCTCGGTGATCCACTTGTCCGACGTGTCCATCATCTTCTCGAGGTCGAAGTTGCTGATGATCTTCTCGGGCGCGTAGACACCGACGCCTGCAATCGCGCTGGGCCGTCCTTTGGCCTTGAAGCTGCGCAGCTGCACAGCGTCCGACCGCGTTCGGTAGTTGGTGGTGATGGCCATCGGCTCTATGCCTCCAGCCTCTCGGCGGTCTTTTGCTCCAGGAACTTCCACAGGTCGGCGATCGTCTTCATCTTCTCGAGCTCCGCGTCGGGCAGCTCGACGTCGTACTTGTCCTCGATGGCCGCGATCAGCTCGACCAGGTCGAGCGAATCCGCGGCGAGGTCGCGCTGAAAGCTCTTTTCCATCTGGACCTGGTCGGGGTCGACGCCGAGGATCTCGCCGGCGAGGTCCTGCAGCTCCTTGAAGTTGAGTTGGCTTGCCATCAATGTCTCCTGTCTTTATTGGCGCCCGTTGGGGCTTTTCTTGATCACCAGCGTCGCGTTGTGCCCGCCAAACCCGAACGAGTTCGAGATGGCGACCTTGATGTCGGCCTTCCGCGCCTTGTTGGGCACGTAGTCCAGGTCACAGTCAGGGTCCTGGTTGTCCAGGTTGATCGTCGGGGGCAGCAAACCGCGCTCGAGCGCCAGCACGCAGGCCGCCGCTTCGATGGCGCCGGCCGCCCCGAGCAGGTGACCATGCACCGACTTGGTCGAGCTGACGGCCAGCTCGTAGGCGTGGTCGCCGAAGACCGACTTGATGGCCTTCGTCTCGGCCACGTCGCCGAGCTTGGTCGACGTGCCGTGGGCGTTGACGTAACCGACGTCGTGCGGGTCCACGCCGCTCGACTTCAGGGCCTGCTTCATGGCCCGCATCGCGCCTTTGCCTTCCGGCTGTGGCGCGGTGAAGTGATACATGTCGGCGCTCGCACCGTACCCGGCGATCTCGGCGAGGATGCGCGCACCGCGTGCTTTCGCGTGGTCCATGTTCTCGAGCACGAACATCACGGAGCCTTCGCCCATGACAAAGCCGTCGCGTCCCAGGTCGAAGGGCCGGCAGGCTTTCTCGGGCTCGTCGTTGCGTTCGCTCGTCGCCTTGATCTGGCAGAACGCGCCCATCGTCAGGGGGGTGATGGTGGCTTCGGACCCGCCCGCGAGCATGGCCACGGCGTCGCCGCGCTTGATGATCTCCGAGGCCTCGCCGATGCCGTGCGAGCCGGAAGCGCAGGCGCTGACGATCGCGTAGTTCGGGCCGCCCGCTTGCGTGTGGATGGCGACGATGCCGGCCGCCATGTCCGCGATCATCATCGGCACGGTGAAGGGGCTGATGCGCTTGGGTCCGCGCTCCATCAGCGCTGTGTGGCTCTTCTCGATCTCCTCCATGCCGCCGATGCCCGAGCTGACGATCACGCCGACGTCATCGGGGTCCATCTGGGCGGGGTCCAGGTTGGCCTGGGCCAGCGCCTGCTTGGAGGCGGCCAGCGCGAACTGGCAGTAGCGGCCGATGTGACGCGCGGTCTTCCGGTCCATGTATTCCTCGATCCGGCCCACGCCCGAGACGCCCTCGACCATGTTCGACCAGACCGTCTCGATGTCGTTGCCGATCGGGGTGATGAAGCCCATGCCCGTGACGGCCACGCGCGTGCCGTTCGTTAGAGGAGATGTCATACCTCAAGGATAGGGACGCCACGGCCAATCGACAGCCGCCCCGAGTGGTAAAACAGGCCCAATTCTTTGGACTCAAGGTCCAAAGTCGGGTTCAGACCAGCTTGCGGAGATCGAGCGCGAGTTGGAGGCGCAGCCGCGTCGCCGGCACCTCGAGGTCTTCGCCGAGGAGCTCTTTCAGCTTCTCCAGGCGGTACAGCACGGTGTGGCGGTGGAGGCTCAGCGCGCCTGCCGCCTCTTTGACCGAGCCCTTGGCGAGGTAGGCCTCGAGCGTTTCCAGGAGCTGGTCGCGGCCGCGTACCTTCGGGTCGAGCAGCCGTCCGAGGGTGTGGTTCACGAAACGCTCGGCGAGCAGCGGGTTCTGAGTCAGCACCAGCTGCGGGATCACTTCGTCGTGGCCGTGCACGATCGACTCGGGATGGAGCTTGCGACCTGCCTCGAAGGCCTGCTGCGCCTCGAGGTATGAGCGGGCCACGCCGTGCAAGCCGTTGTGAAAGCCGCCGATGCCGGCCCGCACTCGCGCACCGAGCTGCCCCGCACGCTGCTCGACCTGCTGCTGCAGCTCGCTGACGAAGTGGCGCGCCGACTCGATGTCGCCGGCGGTCTCCACTGGCCAGAGCACGACCAGCGTGCTGGGGTCGGTGGCGAGCAGGAGAGTGCCCCGCTTGTTCTCCAGCGACTCGGCGACCTCGGCCAGCGCCTGGCCGCCGCGTTCGCCGTCGCGCGTGCCCATGACGAGCTTGCACACCAGCGCGAGGTAGCCGGTCGAGCTGAGTGGAGTGTTGATCGCAAGGGCCTGCCGCTGCAGCTCGAGCTCGGAGTCGAAGTTGTCGCTGATCAGCGAGTGAAACAGACGAGTGTGTGCGCGCGTGCCACGCTGCAGGTGCTGCTCACGCGCATGGAGGTATGTCTTCGTCACCTCGGCCGCGACCTGGTCGAGCGCGGCGAAGACGTAATTGGCGACGAGCATGATCGCCTCGGGCGTCGCCTCGGGGTGGCCGCGCCACGCACGCAGGATCGCATCCCAGGCGACGCGGGCCGCCATCCGGTAGGCGGCGAGGATCGGCTCTACCGACTGGCTGCTGCGAGCTTGCAGGATGCCGAGCTGGGCGACGCGGCGCAGCTCCTCCTGGGTCGCGGGCCGCGCCTCCTTGGCGGTGGCCAGGAACAGGTCGAGCCCGGCGGCGCACGCCTTGACGATGGCCTCCCGCTGCGGCGGCACGCCGGTGGACGTGTCCCAGCGCACGAGCGTGACTACGGCGCGGGCCATGTGCCGCGCCATGCCCGCATGCCTGCGCTCGAGCTCGTCGATCAGACCCTGCGGCAGCCGCGGCGCGACTCGTGCAGTCTTGGACCTGGGGGCCACCTTTGCCATCGGCCCCGACTATACGTGGGGCATCCCGATATGGACACCGAGTCGACTTGCTAGCTGCCGTGTCTCTTGACGAAGTCGAGCATCCGGCGCCACGCATCGTCGCAGGCGTCCTTCCACTGGGCGAAACCGCGGTCGAAGAAGCTGTGCGGCGCGTCCTTGTAAACGTGCGACTCGACCGGGACGCCGGCAGCCTCGAGCTTCCTCACGAACTCCTCCGACTGCTCCAGGGGCGTAGCCGCATCCGCGCCGGCGATCATCACCAGCAGCGGCGCCTTCAGCTTGGGAACGAAGCGCTCGCTCCGCATCGGCCTCCCGTAGAACCCGATGCATCCGTTCAGGTCAGGGTGAGGAGCGGACTGATTCCAGGAGCTCGATCCGCCAAAGCAGAAGCCGACCGTGAACAGCGATTTCACCGCGCCGCCGTCCTGCGACCTCAGGTACTTCATTGCGGCGCCGGCGTCCGCCGCGATGTTCTCGTCAGTCGTCTGGGTGACGTGCGGCATGTACTCGAACGCGTCGCTCCTGTCGTCGGTCTCGGCGGTCCGCGCGAAGTAGTCGATGGCCACCGAGTCGATGCCGGCCTCGGCGAAGCGCTGCGCCAGATCTTTGAAGAACGTGTGGAGGCCGCGTACGTCCGGCAGCACGACCATTCCGGCGCCGGTGGGCTTTTCGGCGCGCGCGAAGTACGCCATGAACTTGGTGCCGTCGGCGGAGGTGAGCTTCAGCTCACCGTGGTCGGCGGCTGCACCGCTGATCGGAGGCAGGGGCGGTCGGGCGTCGTCTGAGTAGCACACAGCTCGATTCTCGCTTAGTCTGAAAGCGCGTGAAGATCGAGAGCCCGGCTTTCACCATGGACGACGTCAGGGGTTTCATGGAGACCTACCTCGACCGCGATCGCCAGATCCTGGCCGAGCGCCTGCAGAGGATCTCGGATCGCGTGGCCGAGCTCGGTCCGCGAATCCAGCAGCAAAGTGGCGGCGACGGCGAGTGGAGCGCCCACGAGATCCTGGCCCACCTCGCAGTGGTCTCGAAGTTCTACGGTGTTCTCGTCCATCGCATCGCAGCCGGCAAGCTCGAGGACCTGAACCTGCTCGAGGCGGTCAACATGCGTGACGCGGCGGGCAAGCAGATGTCAGAGCTCGAGCCGGCGGAGCTCGTGCGCATGACCCTGGCCGACCACGAAAGGACGATCAAGACGCTGCGCACCACATCGACCTCATCGCTGCGCCGGTCGGCACGGGCCGATGACGGTACGACCATGACCGCCGAGGAGGTGGCCCGCCTGCCGCTGGTCACGCATCTCGAGATGCACATCGAGCAGCTCGAGAAGGTGCTCAGCGAAACTCCGAAGACTTAGTCGCTGACCTGCGAGTAGCTCAGCCGGCGCAGCTCGCGCCGGATGGTCTGTGCCGCCTCGTCCATCATCTCTGCAGGCGGGTCAGGATCCTGGTTGCCGAAGTCCAGGTCGTGCAGGCCGCGGATCGGCACGACGTGGAAGTGGCAGTGCGGCACCTCGAGGCCGGCGAGCATGACTCCGATCCGCTCCGGGTGAAAGCCGGCCATCTGCGCCCTGCCGATCGCCTGCGCCGTCTCCGCCAGGTGACACAAGAGTGAGGGATCGAGGTCGATCCAATGGTCGATCTCTTGCCGCGCCACGACCAGCGCATGGCCCGGACGCAGGGGGCGGTTGGAGAGGAAGACGACGCACCGGTCGTCCTTCCAGACAAAGCGGGCCGGCATGCGACCCTCGATGATCTGGGTAAAGATCGTCGCCATCAGGTTCGCGGC
>VBGE01000186.1 GCA_005880345.1 Chloroflexota bacterium
GAGCCCGGTGTCGTACTCGCCTCCTTCTAGCGCGGCGACCACACTCTCGGACGCCGGCTGCGACGCGCCCCACGCCAGGGGTGAGATGGCGACGTCGAGCACGTCAGCGCCTGCCTCGACCGCCGCCATGTACGCCATCGGGGCCATGCCGCTCGAGCAGTGCGAGTGGACGTCGATGGGCACCTTGACCACGTGCTTGAGCGCGGTGACGAGCTCCCATGTCGCCTGCGGGCTGAGCAGCCCTGACGTGTCCTTGATCACGATCTCGTGGCAGCCCATGTTCACCAGGCCTTTGGCGAGCGAGCACCACAGCTCGATGTTGTGGGCGGGCGAGATGGCATAGCTGAGGGCCCCCTGCACCTTCTTCTTGGCCTTGAGCGCCGCCGCGATGGAGGCCTCCATGTTGCGGAGGTCGTTGAGCGGATCGAAGACGCGGAACACGTCAACGCCCGCTTTGGCCGCGTGCTTGATGAACAGCTCCACCGCGTCATCCGCGAAGTTGCGTTTGGCGACGAGGTTCTGGCCGCGGATCAACGCCTGGATGGGCGTGTTGGGCGTGGCCTTGTTGAGCTTGCGCAGGAAATCCCACGGGTCCTCGTGGATGAGCAGCTGCGTCTCGAACGTCGCGCCGCCGAAAGCCTCCATGGACGCGAAGCCGATGGAGTCCATCTTGGCTGCGATCGGGACGATCTCGTCGGTCCGGAGATAGCCGCCGAGCAGCGATTGCTGCGCATCGCGGAAGGTGGTGTCGACCAGCCGGACGCGTGCCTTCTTTTTGGCCAACGCTATGCGGTCGCCAGCGCGGAGCGCCTCTCGCCGTGGCGTCGCTCGACGTCCGGATCCTGCAGCCCGATGATCCGCGCCGCCAGCCACGCCGCGTTCTTGGCGCCGGCCTCGCCGATGGCGACCGTCGCCACCGGGATCCCCGCGGGCATCTGGACGATGGAGTACAGCGAGTCCACGCCACCGAGGTGCTGCGTCGGCACCGGAACGCCGATCACCGGAAGGTCGGTCCACGCGGCGACGACGCCGGGCAGATGGGCCGCACCGCCGGCCGCGGCGATGACGACCTGAAGGCCGCGCGACCGCGCCGTGCTGGCCCACTCCATCACACCCCGCGGATCGCGGTGCGCCGAGCACACCTTCAGCTCGTGCGTCAAACCGAGGTCTTCAAGGACTTTGACGCACGACTCCATGAGCGGAAGGTCCGACTTCGAGCCGAGGATGATTCCGACCACTGGCTGCAACCTAAACCGCCTCCCCAGCAATGTCCGACCTGAAGAAAGCTCCTTCGAATCGTACCTGCCGGGCCCCGGCGAGGGCAGTCTCGCGGGCCTGCGCGACCGTGTCGCCCAACGCGACGGACGTGACCACGCGCCCACCGTCGGTGACCAGCCCTACGCCAGGTTCGTAGCGCGTACCGGCGTGGAACACGAGAACGCCGGGCGGCATCTCGACCAGGCCGCGAATGCGCTGCCCCAGCTTCATCGCCGCATCGTCCGGATAGTTGCCGGAGGCGACCACGACTCCGACGCATGCCTGCGGGTTCCAGCGCAGGTCGGGGTGCGATGCGATCTCACCCCTGGCCGCGGCGAGTGCCAGAGCGACGAAATCGCTCTGCAGGCGCGGCAGCACGACCTGGGCCTCGGGGTCGCCGAAGCGCGCGTTGAACTCCAGCGTCCGGATCCCGTCCTTGGTGAGCATCAGCCCGGCGTAGAGCACGCCGCGAAACTCGTGACCGTCGGCCTGCATCTGCCGGACAGCAGGTCGCATGACGCAGTCGACGACCTCCTTGATCAGCGCGTCATCGACGCCCGCCGGCGGCGAGTAAGCGCCCATGCCGCCGGTGTTGGCGCCTTCGTCCCCTTCGTGGGCCCGCTTGTAGTCGCGCGCCGGCGCGAGGGCGATGACGTCGGCGCCGTCTGTCACGGCGAGAACCGAAAGCTCCGGACCGTCGAGCCTCTCCTCGACCACGATGGTCGCCCCGCTCCGGCCGAAACGCTGCTCGACGAGCATGGCGTCAATCGCCGCGTCCGACTCCTCGACGCTCCCGCAGACGATCACGCCTTTGCCTCGAGCCAGTCCGTCTGCCTTGACTGCGACGCGGCCATCGCGCTCGCGCGTCCACTTCTTGGCCGGCGCCGGCTGCGTGAACACCTCGAAGGCCGCCGTCGGGATCCCGGCGCGTTCCATCACGGACTTGGCGAAGGACTTGCTCGACTCGATGCGGCCCGCCGCGCGACTCGGACCAAAAACCGGAAAGCCCGCGTCGCGCAGCGCATCGCCGACGCCGGCGTCGACCGCTGCCTCGGGACCGAGAACGATGAGGCCCAGCTTCTCGTGCTTCGCGAACTGGACCAGGCGCACGACGTCGGCGGCGCCAATCGGGATGTTCCGCGCCATGCCACCCGTGCCACCGTTGCCCGGCGCGCAGTAGACGCGTTCGACGAGCTCCGACTGGACGCATTTCCACACCAGGGCGTGCTCGCGGGCGCCAGAGCCGACGACCAGGACCTTCATCCCGAGCTAGACGTCAGGCGTGCCTGGCGCGAGCTATTCCCACTCGATGGTGCCGGGCGGTTTCGACGTGATGTCGTAGACCACTCGGTTCACGCCCTTGACCTCATTGACTATCCGATTGCTGATCCGCGCCAGCACCTCGTAGGGGACGCGGGCCCAATCCGCGGTCATCGCATCCTCGCTCGTCACGATTCGAACGGCGACAACATTGGCGTAGGTGCGGTAGTCGCCCATCACGCCCACGGTTTCCAGCGGGGTGAGCACGGCGAAGGACTGCCACACCTGCCGGTAGAGGCCGTTGTTCTTGATCTCGTCGACGACCACCCAGTCGGCGTTGCGCAGGATCTCCAGCCGTTCCGCGGTCACCTCGCCAAGGCAGCGGATCGAGAGCCCGGGTCCCGGGAACGGCTGGCGATAGACCATCTCTTCCGGCATGCCCATCTCCCGCCCGGCGGCGCGCACCTCGTCCTTGAACAGGTAGCGCAGCGGCTCGATGAGCTGAAACCGCAAGCCGGGCGGGAGGCCTCCGACGTTGTGGTGCGTCTTGATCTTCGATGCGGTGGAGGCGACGTCGGGCGCGGTCGACTCGATCACGTCCGGGTAAAGCGTGCCCTGGGCGAGAAAGTCGATGTGCCCGAGCTTTGTCGCCTCGGCTTCGAACACGGAGATGAACTCGCGACCGACGATGCGCCGCTTCTGCTCGGGGTCGACGACTCCGCTCAACGCAGCGAGAAAGCGCTCCGTCGCGTCGACGTAGCGAATGTTCATGTCCAGGTTGCCGTGCATCACGTCGAGCACGCGCTCCGGCTCCTCCTTGCGCAAGAGGCCGTTGTTGACGAAGACGCATGTGAGCTGGTCGCCCACTGCGCGGTGCACCAGCGTCGCGGCGACCGCGGAGTCGACGCCGCCCGAAAGGGCGCAGATGACGCGACCGCCGCCGACCTGCGCTCGGATGCTCTCTGTCGCTTCG
>VBGE01000187.1 GCA_005880345.1 Chloroflexota bacterium
CTTGGGCGCCTTGCCGGTGGTCAGCCCGAGCATGTCGTGATAGACGAGCACCTGCCCGTCCGTCGCGGGCCCCGCGCCGATGCCGATGGTCGGGATGTGCAGCGCCTTCGTGACCTCCGCCGCGAGCTTGCTGGGCATGCCCTCGAGCACGATGCTGAACGCGCCCGCCTGCTCGAGAGCCTTCGCGTCGGCCAGGATCCGCCCCGCCTGGACCTCGGTCTTGCCCTGGACCTTGAAGCCGCCCATCTGGTGCACCGACTGCGGGGTCAGCCCGAGGTGTCCCATGACGGGGATGCCGATCTCGGTCAGCCGCCGCGTGATCTCGATCACGGGGCCGCCGCCCTCCAGCTTCACTGCATGCATCCCTGCCTCCTGGATGAAGCGGCCGGCGTTGGCCATCGCCTGCTCGGTCGACACCTGGTACGACATGAACGGCATGTCGCCCACGAGGAGGGCCTGGCGGGCGCCGCGCGACACCGCCTTGGCGTGGACGAGCATGTCCTCCATCGTCACGGGCAAAGTCGTGGGATGGCCGAGCATCACCATGCCCAGGCTGTCGCCCACGAGGAGGATCGGGATGCCGGCCTCGTCGAGGATCCGGGCGCTGAGGAAGTCGTAGACGGTGAGCATGGCGAAGCGCCGGCCCTCGTCCTTGAAGCGCTGGGCGTCCAGCACAGTGGTCATCTGCCACGTCTCCTTCGGGTCGCTGCCACATTCCGGGTCAGCGCCCTTCTGGTCCTCTCGGCGGCCGCGGGATCGAGCCCCGCTTCTCGGGCGATGCCGAGCGCAACCAGGCCGAGCATACGATAAAGATCAGAGTTGTTTAGGTCGGTGAGGTGGCGGCTGACGGTCGCCGAGTCACCGCGGCGAATGGGGCCGCTGAGGGCCTTCACGACACCCTGCCGGCCAAGGTTGGCCACGACCCCCTCGACGAGCGGAACCAGCGCCGCCTCCGCTTCGGCTCGCTCCCACCCCAGCTCCTCCAGCAGGCGCACGCCTTCCGCCACCGACGCGATCACGTAGTTCGAAGCGAACACCGCGGCCGCGTGATACAGGACCCGCTGGTCGTCGGTCACGTGCTTCGGTTTGGCGCCGACACCTCGGGCCAGGCGCTTGAGCTGCGCGAGCAGCGCTGGCGTACTCGCGTCCACCGCCACCGTGATGCCGCGCCATGCCTCGGGCTCGCGCGGCGCGGAAAAAGACTGCAAAGGATGGAACGAGCCGATCGGTCCGTCGTCGAGCGGCTCGAGAGCATCGAGCCCCAACGCGCCGCTGACGTGGACGACGCTCAGTCCCGGCGGCGGCCCGAGGCCCGCGACTCGCGCGGCCATCCCATGCACAGCAGCGTCGGGCACGGCGAGAAACAGCAAGCCCTGCCGAGGCATCCGGAAACCTGACCTCGCGGGGATGAGCCGCGCGTGCAGCGCCCGAGCCAGGCTGCGGCCGAGGTTGCCCCGGCCTGCGACTGTGAGTTTTTCTAGGACGCGGACGAGCTGGCGGCCGCCGACTGGTCGGGCTGCGAGGCGGCGATGATCTCGTCGAGGTCCTTGCCCGAGAGCGTCTCGACCACCTTCAGCCGCTCCACCACCGCGTCCATCGTCGACCGCTGCTTGAGCAGGATCGCCTTCGCGGTCTGGTAGCCGTGGTTGATGATCGAGCGGATCTCCTCGTCGATGATCGCGGCCACCTCTTCCGAGTAGTTGCGCTGCTCGCCGAGGTCGCGGCCGAGGAACACGAGCTCCTCGCGGTGGCCCATCTGGACGGTGCCGAGCTTCTCGGACATGCCCCACTGGGTCACCATGCGGCGCGCGATCTGCGTGACCTTCTGGATGTCGCTTTCCGCGCCCGAGGTGATGTCGCCGAACACGATCTCTTCAGCGACGCGTCCGCCGAGCGCCCCGGCGATCTCGTCCTGCAGCTTGTCGCGGGACTGCATGTACTCGTCTTCCTCGGGCAGGCTCATCACCCATCCGCCGGCCATGCCGCGGGAGATGATCGTGATCTTGTGCACGGGGTCGGCATGCGGCAGTGACTTGAGGACCAGCGCGTGGCCCGTCTCGTGGTACGCGATGATCTCCTTCTCGCGGTCGGAGATGCGGCGGCTCTTGCGCTCGGGTCCGGCGATCACGCGTGAGATCGCCTCCTCGAGCTCTTCCATGCCGATCACTTTCTTGTTCGCTCGCGCGGCCAGGATCGCCGCCTCGTTGATCAGGTTCGCCAGGTCGGCGCCGCTGAAGCCAGGCGTCTGGCGCGCCAGCACGTTGAGGTCGACCGTCGAGTCCAGCGGCTTGTTTCGCGCGTGGACGTCGAGGATCGCGCGGCGGCCGACGATGTCGGGCCGGTCGAGGACGACGTGGCGGTCGAAACGGCCGGGGCGCAGAAGCGCGGGGTCGAGCACGTCCGGCCGGTTGGTCGCCGCAATGACGATGACGTGGGTGTTGGTGTCGAAGCCGTCCATCTCGACGAGCAGCTGGTTGAGGGTCTGCTCGCGCTCGTCGTGACCGCCGCCCAGCCCGGCGCCGCGCTGGCGGCCGACGGCGTCGATCTCGTCAACGAACACGATGCACGGCGAGTTCTTCTTCGCCTGGTCGAACAGGTCGCGGACGCGGCTCGCGCCGACGCCCACGAACATCTCGACGAATTCCGAGCCCGAGATCGAGAAGAACGGCACGCCCGCCTCCCCGGCGACGGCCTTGCTGAGCAGCGTCTTGCCGGTGCCGGGCGAGCCGACAAGCAGCACGCCCTTTGGAATGCGCGCGCCCAGGGCGACGAACTTCTCGGGATATTTGAGGAACTCGACGATCTCAGTGAGCTCTTGCTTCGCTTCCTCCACACCGGCCACGTCGGCGAACGTGATGGCCGGCTTGTCGCCCGCGATCATGCGAGCGCGCGAGCGGCCGAACGAGATGGCCTGGTTGTTGCCGCTCTGCGTCTGGCGCAGAACCCACCACATGAAGGCCGCGATCAGGATCACGAG
>VBGE01000188.1 GCA_005880345.1 Chloroflexota bacterium
CCCGCGGCCGGCGAACGCAGGTGTGGGAGGCGCGCGTCATCGACGAGGAGGATCGCCTGGTCGCCACGGGTCGCGTCCGGTTGCTATGCCTCGATAACGACCAGGCGCTCGCGGGCGAGCAGGTGAAAGGAGTCCTGCACCCGGAGAAACGCTAGGTCCGTCCTCGGTTAGTCCGGACAAACCGACATGGACTCCGCGGCAAAGTTCGGATAGTCCGGACTATCCGGGGTTTTCGAAGAAGCTTTAATGCCCCGTCGCGTAGTTGAAGATGATCTCGTCGATCAGTTTCTCCACCGGCGCGAGGTCGTCCGTGAAGACCTGGTCGTGATAAGGCGACACGCGCAGCCTTCCGTCGTTGACCACGGTTTGCGCGACGTCCTTCGCCACTGGCTCGCTGATCAAGCCGAGGTTGTGCACGACGTCGGCCATCGTGACCGGCTCCATGGTGCCGTACACGAGCGTGTTGCTGAAAGCCGGCACGTCGACGAGGTACACGCTGGGATAGACGGCCGCCATCGTGCTCGCGATTGCATCGACAAGCCTGTAATCGGTCGCGGTCCGGCCGGCGTTGACGACCGCCACTCCGCCAGGCCGCAGATGGTCGCGCACCTCGCTGAAAAACTCACGAGTGGTGAGGTGGAAGGGGATGTACGGCTGCCGGTACGCATCCATCACGACCACGTCGTACTGCTTGGCCTGCGTGTCGAGCCAGTACCGCGCGTCGGCCACGACGGGATGCACGTTCGGTTGATCGAGGTGGAAGTACCGGTGCGCGACGTCGATGATGTCGGGATCGATCTCGACCCCCGTGACCTGGATTCCCGACCCATACGCGGCCGTGTACTGGCGGGCGGAGGTGCCACCGGCGAGCCCGAGGATCGCCACGTCTTTGGGCGCGACCTCGATCGTCTGGGCGGGACGAAACGCGTCGGCGACGACCATGTAGTCCCAGGGCCCACCGGTGAGGAGGCTGTTCGGGTCATAGATGGAGTGGATGGCCTGCCCCTCGTTCAGGATCAGCTCCGTCTTCGAGCCGTCCTTGACGACCTGGATGTATCCGTAGGGCGATTCCTTCTCGTAGACGAGCTGGCCGACCTGCGGCGGCTTGATCCCTGAGGGGAGAAAGATCCACGCGAGGATGACCGCCACCGCAAAGGACGCATACAGGCGGCGCCGCGGCCACAGCCCCGCGACTGAGATGCCGACCAGGGCGAGGCCAAACCCCACCAGCGTGGGGCGCGTGCCGAAGGTAGGGATGAACCAGAACACGGGCAGGAAGGTGCCGAGGATGCTGCCCGCCGTCGACAGCGCATAGACGCGGCCGGCCGTGTTGCCGCCCGTCTGGACATCACGGAGCAAGAGCCGGATCGCAAATGGGCTGACGCAGCCAAGCAGCACGACCGGCGCCGCGAACAGCAGCACGACCGCGAGGAGGGTGCCGAGCACGAGGCCGACGCTCAGCTCCTTGAACCCCTGCTGCGAGATGAGCAGGATCGGGTAGCTGACCAGCGGGATCACGCCGATCCACAGGCCGGCCCAGGCCGTGATCTGGTACAGCAAGCCGTCGCTCGGATGCCTGTCGGCGAGCCGGCCGCCGATCACGTACCCGGCCGAGAGATAGATGAGGATCAGACCGATCAGGACGCCCCACACGTAAAGGCTGGTGCCGAAATAGGGAGCGAGCAGCCGCGCGGCGCCGAACTCCACGCCCAGCGAAGCCATCCCCGAGATGAAGACGAGCGGCAGCAGCAGGCGTGGCCGGAAAGTCGCGATCAGGTCGGTTGCTCTGCCGCCCACCGCCGGGTCTTTTCGTCCATGGGCACCGGCAGCTGGACGCGCACCTCTGCGTACATGTCACCGGGCGGGCCGCCCTTGGGGTCGGGCAGGCCGAGGCCGCGCAACCGGATCTTGGTGCCGTTCTGGGTTTCCGGCGGCACGTTGAACTTGACCTGGCCGCCTTTGATGGTGGGCGCGGCGACCTCGCCCCCGCCCAGTGCGACGTGGAGCGGGACCGGCACCGCCACCCGCAGGTCCTTGCCTTCGCGGGTGAACACGGGATCCGGCGCCAGCTGCACCGTCGCGCGCAGGCCAGGCACGCGCAGCACGGTGCCCTCCTTCACGCCGGCCGGGACCTTGACCTCGACCCGCCGCCCACCTGGCAGCTCGACGGTCCGGCTCGTGCCCGTGTAAAGCTCTCGCAGGCCCACTGTGATCGGCGCCTCGACGTCGATCTCCTGCTGGCGCGCGCGGCCGCGGGTGTTGCCGAAGATCGACCCGAAGATGTCGCCGAATCCCGCGCCCTCGCCGAACAGGTCTTCCATGTCCTCCGGCCTGACGGTCCGGTACTCGACGCGAGGCCCGGCGCCGCCGCGCCCACCGCCGCCTCGTCCACCGACGCCTCCGGCGCGCTGCACGTCGCCCGGTTGCGCGCCGGCCGCCTGCGCGGCAGCCCAGTTCTCACCGAAGTCGTCATACAGTCCGCGCTTTTTGGGGTCGGAAAGGACCTCATGCGCCTCGGACAGCTCCTTGAACCGTGCCTCGGAATCCTTGTTCCCGGCGTTCAGGTCGGGGTGGTGCTTGCGTGCGAGCTTGCGGAACGCAGAGGAGATCTCCTTCTGCGTCGCCGTGCGCGGCACGCCGAGCACGTCGTAGTAATCCCTGGTCTTAGCCACCGTTAGGTCTTACCCGCTTGTGATGCTCGACCAATCCCGGCCGCTGCGTGTAGCCCAGCCTCTCGTTGATGTGGAGCATCGGCCCGTTCTCGCCGTCGTTGTCGGTCCAGACGGACGGAACGCCGAGGTCGACCGCCTGGGTCAGGCTCTGCAGCTTGACGCCGCGCGCGAGCCCGCGTCCTCGGTATCCAGGATGCGAGCAGGTGTACCCCGTCCAGACTGCACCTCGGATGGGCGGAAACCTCAGATAAGACAGAGCCACCGGCTCAGAGCCGTCTAGCGCGATCCAGAAACGAGCGGCGGGACGGTCGGGCGAGCTAGCGCGTCGGACGAAGTCGTCATAGGTCTCGCGTACGAGCAGAAACGAAACCGGAATGTCCTGCCTGGTCCGGGCGTCGAGCTCGTGCAGCTTGCGCAGGCCATCAGGGTCGCTCCAATCAGCGAGGGTTTTTCTGAGCGCTCTCTGGAATAGCCGAGGGAGGCAAGGACGTCGAGCATCTCTGGCTCATCCTCTCCGCAGTAGGCGAGCAGCATTCGTGTGCCCTGCTCGACGGCCTGGTCACCGATCCAGGACCACATCGTCGACAGAACTTCCCGATCCAGGTGATCGGCGTCGAGCCATACCTCGACCTCGCAATGGCGGTCCGGCGTCTGTGCCCACGGACCATGGAGCCAGGCTAGAAACGCGATGGGCTGCCCCGACTTCTCCGCGATGTATCGCGCGGATGCGAAACCGGCTCGCGGTCTCTCCCATCGATACCGCAGCATCACGCGGTCCTGCGCCATTGCTGGGTAGGCCGCGCTCATGAGGTCGGAGGCGAGCTCAGCGTCGTCGAGCGTCGCGGGCCGGTAGGTCACACCCACGGCTGATGACTGTAGGGAGTTCTCAGAAGCCGATGATCCGGGGGACCATCCCTTC
>VBGE01000086.1 GCA_005880345.1 Chloroflexota bacterium
GCTGACCATCCTGAGCCTCGAGCCCCATCACTCGGCTCTCGTCCTCGAGATGGGCCTGCAGCGCCCGGGCGACATCGCCAAGCTGGCGGCCCTGGCCAGGCCGGTGATCGGCATCGTCACCAACGTCGGCGTTGTCCACATGGAGTTCTTCGGCTCGCACGAAGAGTTGGCGCGCTCGAAAGGCGAGCTCGTGGCCGCACTGCCCGAAGAAGGCCTCGCCGTCCTGAACGCCGACAACGAGTTCTTTCCCCTGCTCGTCCAGATGACCTCGGCGAAGGTCGCCTCCTTTGGCCAGGACCGCGGTGACTATCGCGTCCAGGGCTATGAGCCCCTCAGCGGAGGTGGCGCGCGCTTCTCCGTCGGCGGCGTTGAGATTCAGATGGCCCTCGACGGCAGACATCAGGCCCTCAACGCCGCGGCGGCTCTGGCCGCCTGCGAGTTCGCCGGCGTCCCCGTCGCCGCCGGCGCCGAGGCGCTGGCCAGGGTTCGAGTCGACCACCGCATGGAGGAGGTCATCACTCCCGCCGGCTTCTCCGTCATCGATGACGCGTACAACGCGAGTCCCGAGTCGATGCTCGCCGCCTTTGACACGGTCGCCGAGGGTCCGCGACCCGGCAAGCTGCTGGCCGTGCTGGGCGAGATGCGCGAGCTCGGCTCGCTGTCCGAAGAGGCGCACCGGCGAGTCGGGAAGCGCGCGGCCGAAGTTTTCGATGCGGTCGCGGTCGTCGACGGCGAGAGGGCGCGGCCGATGGCCGAGGCTGCGGGAGCGGAGGTGGTGCCCGATCGCGCCGCCGCGCTCGAGTGGGTGCGCGGCCACGCATCGCCTGGCGACCGCGTGCTGATCAAAGCGTCGCACGGCGTGCGGCTGGACGAGCTGGTCAAAGAGCTGACCGGGGCTTGATCCTCGACCTCGCCACACTCGTTGTTTCATTCCTCCTCCTGGTCATCGTCTACCCGCGTCTCATTCGGGTCTTGCGCGGGATGCGCGCGGGGCAGGTCATCCAGGAGGAGCTGCCCGCAACACATCAGAAGAAGGCAGGCACGCCGACGGGTGGCGGGATCCTTTTCGTCGGGCTCGCCGTCATCGGTGGCGCCGCGGCGACGCTCAACGGTCACCCCGGTGCGCTGCCGGCGGTCGCGGGCCTGATCGTGGGTGGCGCGATCGGCCTCGTCGACGATGTAAGCAAGCTGCGGGTGGGCACCCGCGGCATCCCCGCGCGTCTGAAGTTTCCGATCCAGCTGGTCCTGGCCATTCCCGTGGCATGGCTCGCCACGGTCGAAGGCTCGAACCAGCTCTTCCTTCATGTCACGCCCTGGCTCATATTCCCGGTTGCCGTGTTGGCCATCGTGGGCACCGCCAACGCGGTGAACATCACCGACGGCATGGACGGCCTGGCGGCCGGGCTCTCGATCATCGCCATCGGCGCGGTCGCGCTGTTCCTGCCGAATGCTCCGATCGGCGAGAAGGCCGTGGCGATGACGCTGTGCGGCGGGCTGGGCGCATTTCTCGTGTACAACCGCCACCCCGCGCGCGTGTTCATGGGTGACACCGGCGCGCTGGCGATCGGCTTTGCACTGGCCGCAATGGCGATCCAGCAGGGCACTTTGCTGCTTCTGCCGATTGTCGGTCTTGTGTTTGTGCTCGAGACCCTGTCTGTCATCATTCAGGTGGCTTACTTCAAAGCCACCGGCGGCCGGCGCATCTTCACAATGACCCCGATCCACTACACGTTCCACCACGAGGGTTGGTCTGAGAACCGCATCGCGCTCACGTTCTGGGCCGCGGGCGTGCTCTCTGCGCTCGCCGCGATCGCCCTCGTGCATATGCACGTTTGAGATCCCTGATCGTCGGTGCCGCCCGCAGTGGCGTGGCGCTGGCGCGTCACCTGGCTTCCGAAGGCCAGACGGTTCGCGTCGCCGATCGCAGGCCGGCCGCGGATTTGCAAACGGCCCTCTCGCAGATGCCACACGGCGTCGAGCTGCAGCTCGGAGGCTACGACTCGACCGTGCTCGAAGGCATCGACGTCGTCTACGCCAGCCCGGGTGTGCCGTGGGACTCCGATCTCCTCAACGAGGCACGCGCGAAAGGCATCGAGGTGTCGAGCGAGATCGGCCTCTTCTTGAAGCTGAACCAGGGCACGGTCGTCGGCATCACCGGCACCAACGGCAAGACGACGACGACCGCGCTCACCGGTGCGGTGCTCTCGGCCGGCGACCGCCCCGTGATCGTCGGGGGCAACATCGGCGACACGGTGCTCGACCGCGTCGACGAGATCACGCCGGAGCACTGGGTCGTTCTCGAGCTGTCGAGCTTTCAGCTCGAGTCGGTCGAGAAGCCACATCTGCACGTCGGCGTGATCCTCAACATCACGCCAGATCACCTCGACCGGCACAAGACGCTCGAGCACTACGCCGATCTGAAGGCGCGCGCGATCGAAGACGCTGACTACGCGGTGCTCAACGGCCGCGATCCGGTCGTGCGCGGTCTCGCCCAGCGCGCCGCGGGCCAGGCGGCTTGGTTCGACGAGCATCAGCCGCTGCCCCCGATGCCGTTGCCCGGCCGGCACAACGTGGAGAACGCCCTCGCCGCCGCTGCCGTGGGCCGCATCGCGGGCCTGAGCGACGAAACGATCAACAATGCGATTCGGAACTTCAAGGGAGTGGAGCACCGCCTCGAGCTCGTCGGCGAGTGGGCGGGCGTGCGCTGGTACAACGACTCGAAGGCGACCAACCCCGACGCGGGTCGGGTCGCGCTCAACGCGTTCCCCGGCGCGCCGGTGATCCTCATCGCGGGCGGCTACGGCAGCGGTTTCGAGCTGGCCGATTGGGTTACCGACGTCAAGGCCAACACCGAGGCCGTGATCCTCATTGGAGCGTCTGCCGACGAACTGGCGCAGGCGCTGCGCGAACACCCGAAGGTCGTCCGGGCGCAGACCCTTGACGAGGCCGTGTCCACGGCCGCCGGCCTGGCCCGCCAGGGCAGCGTCGTGTTGCTCAGCCCGGCCTACAAGAGCTTCGACATGTTCAAGGACTTCGAGGACCGCGGCAACCAGTTCAAGGAGCTGGTCCGCCAGCGGTTTGCGGCGTGACCGTCGCGAAGGCAGCGGCGAGACCTCAGCCCGACAGGCTGCTGCTCTTCACGACCGTGCTGCTGTGCGCGGCGGGCCTGGTGATGGTCACGAGCGCGAGCGTCGCTTTCGCTTATACGCAGCATCAATCCGCCTTTTACTACGCCGAGCGCCAGGCAGCCTGGCTCGCGATGGGATTTGTCGCGCTCTTCGTGCTCAGCCGCATCGACTATCGCCGCATCCGCCCGCTTGCGCCAGCCGGCGCCGTGGCTGCGGCGCTGCTGATGCTGCTCGTGCTGATTCCGCACCTCGGCGTGACGGTCAACGGGGCGCGGCGCTGGTTCGACGCCGGACCGCTCGGCACCTTTCAGCCGTCCGAGCTCGGCAAGCTGGCCTTCGCCGTCTTCATCGCCCACTGGATCGACCGCAACTCCCAGCGCATGGGCGACTTCCAGCATGTATTCGTCCCGTTCGCGGCGATGCTCGCGGGCGTCCTCGTCCTCTTGATGCTGCAGCGCGACCTCGGCACCTCGATCGTCACGGTCGGCATCTTTGTCAGCGCCTACTGGGCGGGCGGTGGCCGGCTGCGCCACATCATCCTGCTCGTCGCCGCCCTCAGCCTCGGCTTCATCGCGGTGACGCTGCTGGAGCCGTACCGAATCGGCCGTCTCACCGCGTTCAAGAACCCGTGGGCGGACCCGCTCGGCGCCGGCTTCCAGGCGACCCAATCCCTTTATGGCCTCGCCTCAGGGGGCTTCTTCGGCGTGGGCATCGGGCACTCGATCGAGAAGTACGGCTGGCTGCCCGAGGCGCACACCGACTTCATCTTCGCCATCGTCGGCGAGGAAACGGGCCTCATCGGCACGACCCTCGTGATGCTCGGGTTCCTGGTTTTCGGCGTGCGCGGCTATCGCGCCTCGCTGCGGGCGCCCGACCGCTTTGGCATGGCGCTGGCGGCTTCGGTCACCACCTGGGTCACCTTCGAGGCCCTGCTCAACATGGCAACCGTCACCAACACGCTGCCGATCACCGGCGTGCCGCTGCCTTTTTTCAGCTATGGCGGCACCGCGCTCGCCACCAGCCTGGCCGCAGTCGGTGTCTTGCTCAGCATCGCCCGGCACGGCTCAGGCCCCGCGTTGGGGAACAATCGTGGATCGGATGAGAGTTTTGATCGCGGGCGGCGGGACCGGAGGCCACCTTTACCCGGCGGTGGCGGTCGCGCGCGCGCTGCGCGCTGAGGCAGGAGATGGCGCTGTGCTCCTGGTCGGGCGCGCCGGCGGGCCGGAAGAGACCATCGTGCGGGAAGCCGGTTTCGAGCTGGCCACGGTGCGCATCCGCGGGCTCGACCGCGACGCCCCCTGGAAGAACCTTGCCCTGCCTTACCTCATCCCGATCGCGCTCCGGGCGGCATTGCGCATCGTCGATCGGTTCAAGCCCGACGTGGTCCTGGGGATGGGGGGCTACGTGATGGCCCCGGCCGTCGCCGCCGCACGCATGCGGCACATTCCTTATGTATTGCATGAGAAGGATGTCCGTCCAGGCCTGGCCACTCGATATTTCGCGGCAAGCGCCGCGGCGGTCTGCGCGACTCTGCCAGGCACCGAGGAGCGGCTGCGCAGGCCCGTCGTTCTGACTGGCGTGCCACTGCGAGAGGGTTTTGTGCCGCGCACACCGGAGGTTCCTCCTCGGCGGCTGTTGATCACGGGTGGCAGCCAGGGCGCGCGTCGCCTCAACGAGGCGACATGGGAAGCGCTGGGGGGCCTGTGTGAGCGGTTTGAGGAGGTGATCCACGTCGCGGGGCGACAGGGCGCGGACGGTGTCGCCCAGCATGCCCGCGAACGCTACACAGGGCTCACCTTCACTGACGACATGGAAGCCCTCATGGCCCGCGCCGACCTCGTGATCAGCCGCGCCGGGGTCAGCACGATCGCCGAGGCCGCGGCGGTGGGCCTGCCGATGATCCTGGTCCCGGGCACGTTCGGTGGCGGTCACCAGCTCGAGAACGCGGCCGCGATCGTCAGAGCCGGCGCCGCCATCAGCATCGCGGACGAAGAGCTGACCGGACGCCACCTCATCACCGTGCTGGATGGCCTCCCCACCGAGTATCTGCGTTCGATGGCTGGGGCG
Source organism: Chloroflexota bacterium (assembly GCA_005880345.1). GTDB lineage: Bacteria > Chloroflexota > Dormibacteria > Dormibacterales > Dormibacteraceae > 40CM-4-65-16. The sequence continues at coordinate 5,196 of VBGE01000086.1, forward strand.
TCGGCTGCCATCGGCCGCCGAGACGCTGCGCAGCGCGTTCTACGAGTGCTGCACGAGGTGGTCGGTTCGTGAAAGTTCACCTGATGGGCGCGGGAGGCGCTGGCGTGTCGGCGCTGGCGCGCGTCTTCCTCGCCCGCGGCGACGATGTGAGCGGCTGTGACTTGAAGGAGTCCGAGACCACGGCAGAGCTCGAGGAGGCCGGCGTCCGGATGTTCATCGGCCACGACCCGGAGCACGTGCTGGGCCAGGACCTGCTCGTCTACAGCGGAGCCGTCAAGCGCTCAGCTGAGCTCGACGCAGCGCGCGCCATGGGAGTCAGGGTCCTCAGCCGCGCCGAGATGCTCGCCCAGCTCATCAACGAAACCGAGTCAATCGCGGTCGCCGGCACTGCAGGCAAGACCACGGTCACGCACATGCTCGGCCACATCCTGGTCACCGCCGGCTACGACCCGACGGTTCTCGTCGGCGACGGTTCGAGCGCGCGCGCGGGGTCGTCCGAATGGCTCGTCGCCGAGACCGACGAGTCGGACGGCACGCTCACGCTGCATCACCCGCAGCGCGCGATCGTCACCAACATCGAGCTCGACCACCCCGATCACTTCCGCGATGTGAGTGCGGTGCGCGACCTGTTCCAGTGGTTCATCGAGGGCTTGCCGAAAGAAGGCCTCGCCGTCTTGTGCGCAGACGACGAGCTCGCGCGGGAGCTGAAGCCGAAGGCGCGCAAGGTCACCTATGGGTTTCGTCACGACTCGACCTATCGCTGCGAGGCGACGCGTCCGTTCCCGATCTATCGCGGGCTCGACCTGCTGGGCCACATCGACCTGCGGCAGCCGGGCCGGCACAACATCCAGAACGCGACGGGCGCCGCGGCGATGGCCCTGGAGCTCGGCATCGGCTTCGGCGATGTGGCGGGCGCGCTGCACACGTTTCCCGGCGCACACCGGCGCATGGAATTCCTTGGTGTGTTCCAGGGCGCGGCCGTCTACGACGACTACGCGCACCATCCGACCAAGGTGCGGGCCACCATCGAGGCCGCGCGCGAGCTGCGCCACCGCCGCCTGATCGTCGTTTTCCAGCCCCACCGCTACTCCAGGCTGAGCGCGTTGATGCACGACTTCGCGCGCTCCTTCGAAGGCGCGGACCGCGTCTACATCCTCGACGTGTACAGCGCGGGCGAGGAGAACACATCCGGTGTGAGCGCGGCCGACCTCGCGCACCAGGTCCCCAATGGCCTTTACGTGGGTGACTTCCAAACCGCGAAGGAAGCGCTCGAGAACATCGTCGGGCCCGACGACCTAGTGCTGCTGATGGGCGCCGGCGACATCAAAAAGCTGGGCGATGAGCTGGCGCACAAGGTCTAACCTCGCCTGGCTGCGGGCGCTGCCCGGGATCGCGGAGGACGAGCCGCTCGCCTCGCGCACGTCCTTCGGCATCGGCGGCCCGGCCGATTTCTTCCTCGAGCTCGGGCGGCCCGAAGCGATCGAGAAGGCGCTCGAGGGAAGCCGCGAGCGCGGCATTCCTTATCTGTTGCTCGGCGCCGGCACCAACCTGCTGATCGCCGACCGCGGGGTCGAGGGCCTGGTCGTGCGCGTCGTGAATCGCGAGCACCAGGTCGACGGGACGCGGGTGCGCGCCGGGGCGGGCTTGAAGATGATGCGCCTGGCGCGAATCGTCGCCGACGCCAACCTTCGAGGCTTCGAGTTCGCCATCGGCGTGCCCGGCACTGTCGGCGGGGCGGTGTACCAGGACGCCGGCTGCTGGGGCAAGGAAATTCGCGAGGTGCTGGTCGAGGTCGAAGGCTATGTCCCCGGCCGCGGTGTCCAGCAATGGAAGCCCAACGATCTTCATTTCGGATATCGCACGTCCGCGCTTCGCGAGGGCCCTCTGCAGGGCGCCCTCGTCGTCACCGCCACTGTGCAGCTGACGCGGGGCGATGGGGAAGAGGCGAAGCAGCTGATGACCAGGCTGACCAGGGAGCGCAACGAGACCCAGCCGATCAAGACCAAGAACTGCGGCAGCGTCTTCAAGAACCCGAAAGGAGATTCCGCGGGTCGTCTGGTGCAGGCCGCCGGACTCAAAGGCGCGCGGCAGGGAGCAGCGGTCGTGTCGACTCTTCACGGCAACTTCATCGTCAACGAGGGCGGCGCGACCGCCGCTGACGTGCGGAAGCTGATCGAGCACGTGATGGCCGAGGTGAAGCGCCGCTTCGGCGTCGACCTGGAACCCGAGGTCGAGATGGTCGGTCGCGGGCAGTGAAGCTCGCCGTCCTGAGAGGAGGGAAATCGGCCGAGCGAGACGTGTCGCTGCGCTCCGGAGCGCAGGTCGCGAAGGCGCTGCGCGGCCGAGGTCACGACGTGACCGAGGTCGACCTCGACGCCGGCACCTGGGACGCCTTGCGCGATGGCGGCTTCGAATGCGTGTTCAACGCGTTGCACGGCCGGCTCGGTGAGGACGGAACGGTGCAAGGCATGCTCGAGCTGCTGGGCCTGCCCTACACGGGATCGGGTGTGCTCGCCTCGGCGCTGTGCATGGACAAGTCACGCGCGGGCAAGGTGATGGCGGGAGCCGGCCTGCACGTGCCGGAGTTCGAGGAGCTCGAGGTCAAGGAAGGTGTCGCCGCCGACGTGGTCGAGCGATTGGTCGCGCGCTTCGGGCTGCCGGTGGTGATCAAGCCGGTGCGGGAGGGCTCGACCATCGGTCTCACGATCGCCAAGGACGAGGACGCCGTGGCGAGCGGACTCGTGCTGGCGGGACGGTACGACCGCCGGGTCCTCGTGCAGCGCTTCGCGGTCGGGACCGAGATCACGGTTGGCGTGCTCGCAACCCCCGAGCTGCGGGTGCTGCCGACTCTGGAGATCGTCAGCGAGAACCCCGTGTACGACTACGACGCGAAATACACCGCGGGCATGTCGCACCACATCATCCCGGCGCGCATCCCAGAGGCCGCGCGCAATGCGGCGTCTGACGCAGCCGAGCGAGCCTTCACCGAGCTGGGTTGCTCCGGCATGGCACGGGTGGACATCATCGTCGCGAACGACGGGACGCCGTGGGTGCTAGAGGTCAACACGGTGCCAGGCCTGACCGAGCTGTCCCTGCTGCCCGACGCCGCACGCGCCGCGGGCATCGCCTTCGACGAGCTCTGCCAGCGCCTCGTCGACCACGCAGTTGGCCGCCACCATCACCACGTCGGACCGACCACGACATGAGGTTTCGCCGCCGCAGTTCAACCCTCCCTCGGGCGCCCTGGCCGGAGGGTCTCGATCGAACGGAGCCGCTGCGCGGCCAGGTGTGGACGCGTCCGGAAGCGTCGACCAGGCCGCCAGACGTGCACTGGGCGTGGCGTGCCCTCGCTGCCGCAGGCGCGGCAGCCGAGATCGCCATGCTCGCGTGGTTGTGGCTCGGTCCGGCGCTTGCCGTGCATTCGATCCAGGTAACCGGCTCGCGACATCTCACTGCGAGCCAGGTGGCGCGCGTCGCCGGCCTGCAAGGGAACGGATCGGTGCTGTCCGTAGATGACACCGCGGCCCGGCAGAAGCTCGAGGGCCAGGTGTGGGTGCGGAGCGCCACAGTCCAGGCGCAGCTCCCGGGCACCGTGATCGTGCAGGTGAGCGAGTGGCAGCCCGTCGCCGTCTACCACGCGGGTCCGTCGAAGAAGCTGTTCTGGCTCTCGAGCC
>VBGE01000191.1 GCA_005880345.1 Chloroflexota bacterium
CGGTCGGATGTCGTGCCCGTGGTGGCGCTGGGCGCGCGCGCCGTCCACATTCCCTACCACGTGACCTGGCAGCACGAGCAGGTGCCGGAATCGGAGCTGCCCGAAAAGGGATGGGTCCGCCTGGCCAGCATCGGTGACCTGCCCGCGGCGCTGGAAAACTTCTGACTCCCGGATAGTCCGGACAAACCGGCTTGTTGGCTCGCGGCTCGATGCTCACGATCTTGCCTTCGTACATCACGGCGATGCGGTCGGACAGCGAGCGCACCTCGTCCAGCTCGGCCGAGACCAGCAGCACCGCGGCGCCCGCGTCGCGCTCCTTCACGATCTGGCGGTGGATGAACTCGATGGCGCCGATGTCGACGCCGCGCGTCGGCTGCGCCGCGAGCAGCACCTTCGGCTGGCTTCCCATCTCGCGCGCGACGATGACCTTCTGCTGGTTGCCGCCCGACAGGTTGCGCGCGGCGACGTCGATGCTCGGCGTGCGGATATCGAACTCCTTGACCAGGCGTCGCGCCCAATCGCGAATGGCCACCAGGCGCAGAACGAACTCGTTCCAAGAAAAGGTCGAGGTTCGCTCGCGGCCGAGGATCGAGTTCTCTGCGATCGAGAACGCGAGGACGAGGCCCGTGCCGCGGCGATCTTCCGGGATGAACGCCACACCCGCATCGCGCTCGGTCCGCGCGTCCATGGTCGTGATGTCGCGCTTGCCGAGCACGACCTTGCCCCCGGTGGCGCGCCGGGTGCCGGCCAGCACCTCCATCAGCTCGCTCTGCCCGTTGCCCTCGACGCCGGCGATGCCGAGGATCTCGCCCGCTCGGAGCTCGAACGAGACGCCCTTCAGCGCCGGTACGCCCTGGTCCGAGCTCGCGGTCAGGTTGTCGACCGTCATCATCACCGCACCCGGAGTCGCCGGCTTCTTGTCGACGCGCAGCAGCACCTCGCGCCCGACCATCAACGTGGCGATCTCCTCCTCGTTCGTGTCCTTTGTCGTGAGATGGCCGACCACACGGCCGCGCCGCATCACCGTGATGCGGTCGGAGATGTCGAGGACCTCCTTCAGCTTGTGGCTGATGAAGATGATCGTCTTGCCCGATTTGACCAGGTCGCGCAGCACCACGAACAGCTCCTTCGTCTCCTGCGGCGTGAGCACGCCGGTCGGCTCGTCGAGGATGAGGATGTTCGCGCCGCGGTACAGCACCTTCACGATCTCCGCGCGCTGCTGCAGCCCGACCGGCAGGTCACCCATGCGCGAGTCGGGGTCAAGCGCAAGCCCGTAACGCTTCGTCAGGTCGTTGATCGCCGTGCGAGCACGGGCGTGGTCGTAGAAGTCCGGGCCTGTCACCGGCTCGCGGCCCAGCATGATGTTCTCGCCGACCGAGAACACGGGGATCAGCATGAAATGCTGGTGCACCATGCCGATGCCCAGCGTGATCGCGTCGCGCGGCCCGCTGATGTGGGCCGGCTTGCCGTTGATGAGGATCTCGCCTGAGTCCGGATGAATGAGCCCGTACAGGATGTTCATCAGCGTGGACTTGCCGGCGCCGTTCTCGCCGACCAGCGCGTGAATCTCACCGTGCTGGACGCTGAAGTCGACGTGGTCGTTGGCGAGCACGCCAGGAAACTGCCTGGTGATGCCGCGCATGTCGACCGCGAGTGCTGCGCTGTCGCTCATTCCGAGCCCGGCACGTAGGGCAAGCCGTCGGACGCGGGCGGTGTGCTGCGGCCGACGAGGCCGGCGAGCACTACCAGCGTGATCACGTACGGCAGCATGCTCAAGAAGTACTGCGAGATGTGGATCGTTGAGTTGTTCGCGTAGATCGCCTCGCCGAGACCGAAGATCAAGCACGCGATGAAGGCCCCGAAGGGCGTCCACTTGCCAAAGATCATCGCGGCGAGTGCGATGTAGCCGCGGCCATCGGTCATGTTCGGGACGAAAGTGTTCGAGATGCCGATCGCGAGGAACGCGCCGGCCAGGCCGGACAGAAGGCCGCTCGTGATCACCGCGCCGTAGCGGATGAGGAAGACGTTGATGCCTGCGGTGTCGGCCGCCTGGGGGTGCTCGCCCACCGCGCGGATGCGCAGGCCCAGACGCGTGCGAAAGAGCACGACATGCGTGAGGACGAGCAGCACGAGAGCGACGTAGACGATCACGTTCTGTTGAAACACGACCTGGCCGATAAAGGGCAGCTGGTCGAGGCCCGGCACGTCGATGTTGGGGAGCAGCTCGCTCTGTCCCACGTGCCCGACGTCCTGCAGGCCATAGACCCGGGTGACGAGGAACACGGTGAGGCCAGCGGCGAAGATGTTGATCGCGATCCCGCTGACGATCTGGTCGGCGCGGAACTGGATCGACACGACGGCGTGGATGACGGCCATGAGCCCGCCGGCCAGGATGGCGACCCCGGTCGCAAGCCACACGTTGTGCCAGGCGAGGTCCGCCGCTACACCGAAGAACGCGCCGGTGAGCATCATGCCTTCCATCGCGATGTTCACCACGCCGCTGCGTTCGGAGATGACGCCGCCGAGCGCCGGCAGCAGGAGCAGGACCGCGGCGGCCAGCGTGGCCTGCCACAGGTTGGCGGTGAACAGGAGGTGAAGGACGTCGCCCAGCGCTGTCATACGGCCTCCGGGGGTGGCTTCGCCGCCTCGCTCATCAACGGCGCGGCAGGCGGCTGCTCAGGTGGCAGCGCCGTGGGCTGGCGCCGGCCAGGAAGCAGGCGGCGGATCTGGCCGACGAAATTGGCCGCGATGCTGAAAAGGATCAGCGCCTGCAGGACGAGAACGAGGTTGCTGGAGATGCCCGCGTCCGCCTGCATGATCGCGCCGCCGCTGTGCAGCGCCCCGAACAGGACGGAGGCGAACACGATGCCGACGGCGCTGCCGAGCCCCAGCAAGGCGACCGCGATGGCATCGAAACCGGTCGTGTCGCTGAAGTACTTGTCGGTCAGGCTGTGGTCGACGCCCGCGATCTGCACCGCGCCGGCCAGGCCGGAGAAAGCGCCGGCGATGAGCATGGTGACGATGATCGTCCGCCGCACGTTCACCCCGGCGTAGCGCGCCGCCTTCTGGCTCTGACCGACGGCACGAATCTCGTAACCAAGCGTGGTGCGCCACAAGAGGAAGGCGAACAGAGCCGCCGCGGCCAGGGCGATGAGCAGGCCGATGTGCACGCGGAAGACGCTTGCGGGCAGGCCGAAGATGATGAGGTTGTTGTCCGACGGCAGAAGCGTGGCGAGCTGCGCACCGGCGCCGATCGGCGCTGAGCGCGAGGTGCCGGGGGCGAGCTGCAGTGGGCCGCCGATGATGAGGTAGCGGAGCAGCCACTGCGCGACGTAGTTGAGCATGATCGTGGTCACCACCTCGTGCGCGCCGACGGTGGCCTTCAACACGCCAGGTATGCCGGCCCACAACGCGCCGGCCAGCATGCCGCCGACCAGCACCAT
>VBGE01000192.1 GCA_005880345.1 Chloroflexota bacterium
CGCGAGCACGCCATAAAGGACGCGAGGACGCTGGTCGAAGCGCTGGGCTACGACATGGACACGGTCGAGTTCGCAGTGCGCGGGGGCGTCCTTTACGCGATCGACTTTTTGAACCCCGCCCCGGATTTCGACAACTTCTCGATCAAAGAGGACAACTTCCGCTGGGTGCTGGAGAAGATGTCCGACCTCGTCCTCGCCTACGCTCGCGGCGACGCGGTGCCGCCGTGGCGCGAGGAGCACCGATGGTGGAATTACGTGAGAAAGACGCCTGCGGCCAATCCAGTACAGGCGTGAAGGACCCGGTCGCCGCCTACCACGGGCTGCTCGAAGATGAGCGGCTGGCGGCGAGCAGCGCGGAGATCCTTGTCACCGGACAGCGGGAGGGGCGCCTGGCGTTCGGCGAGCGTCCCCTGTGCGTCGCCTTGCGACCGCAGCTGCTGACGCGCAAGAGGTTCGACCAGGCGGTGGCTGCGTCGCAGGGCGTGTATTCGGCTCTGGCCACACTGGAGAAGGCGGTGCTCAAGGACGATGCCTTGCGCCTGGAGCTGGGGTTGCAAGGGGACGAGGAGCGGCTCGCGCTGGCCGAGCCCGGCTTCCGATCATCTTCGCCGGCGGTCCGCCTGGACAGCTTCTTCGCCGACGAGGTGCGGTTCGTCGAGTACAACGCCGAGTCGCCCGCGGGCATGGCGTACAGCGACAACCTGGCGGCCATCTTCGCGAGGTTGCCGGTCATGAAGGCGTTTCGCAAGGTGTTTCGCGGCCAGTTCCATCCCACGCGCCGGCGCCAGCTGCGCGCGATGCTCAATGCCTTCCGCCAGTGGGACCGCGGCGCCCAACCCGTCATCGCCATCGTCGACTGGGAGGGGCTGCCCACCGCGCCTGAGTTCGAGATGTTCAAGGCTTTCTTCGAGGAGGGCGGGATCAAGACGGTGATCTGCGACCCGCGCGCCCTCGAATTTCGGGGCGGCAAGCTGTACGCGCAGAGCATCCCGGTCAATCTCGTGTACCGGCGCGTCCTGACGAGCGAGCTCCTCGACCGCGGCGATGAGACGCGAGCGCTGCGCGATGCTTACGTCGGCGGCGCGGTGTGCGTGGTCAACAGCTTCCGGGCCAAGCTGCTGCATAAGAAGATGAGCCTGGCGATGCTGTCCGACGACCGTTACCAGCACCTGTACACGCCCGCCCAGCGGGCGGCGATCCGCCGCCACATCCCCTGGACGCGTCGCGTGCGCCCGGAGCTGGCGGTGCTCGGCGGGACTCCCGAAGTCTTCGAGCCGCACCACACCGTCCTGGTCGACCGCATCTCCCACGAGGTCCCGTACTACCGCGCGCACCTGAAGAGCGCCGTGCTGCTCGGGACGACCGTGATCAACGATCCCTTCTGGTGGGAGGCGGACGAGAAATTCTTCGAGTGCACGCTGGCGCGGGGTCTGGGCGTCGCCGTGCCGAAGACCGTCGTGCTGCCCAACAAGCAGTACATCCCGGACATAGACCACGTCCGGTCGCTGCGCAACCTGCAGTTCCCACTGGACTGGGAGCACATCGTGGCGTACACGGGCATGCCCGCCGTGCTCAAACCCAACACCGGCGGGGGCTGGAAGGACGTGTTCATCGTCCACTCCATCGAGGAGCTGATCACCGCGTTCGACCAGACCGGAACGAAGACGATGATCCTCCAGGAGTTCATCGATTGGGACGACTACGTCCGCTGCATCTGCGTCGGCCGCAAGGACATCCTGCCGATCCGGTACAGCCCGCGCGCGCCGTTCGAGGAGCGATACCAGATCTCTCAGCCTGTGGAGGGTGCGCTCCGCGAGCACGCCATAAAGGACGCGAGGACGCTGGTCGAAGCGCTGGGCTACGACATGGACACGGTCGAGTTCGCAGTGCGCGGGGGCGTCCTTTACGCGATCGACTTTTTGAACCCCGCGCCAGCGTGCACTCGAAGAACTTCTCGTCCGCCTCCCACCAGAAGGGGTCGTTGATCACGGTCGTCCCGAGCAACACGGCGCTCTTCAGGTGCGCGCGGTAGTACGGGACCTCGTGGGAGATGCGGTCGACCAGGACGGTGTGGTGCGGCTCGAAGACTTCGGGAGTCCCGCCGAGCACCGCCAGCTCCGCGGTTATCCCGTCAGCGGCGCCCTTCTGGTTGACCATCTCGAGGAAGGGCGCCGGAAAGGTGTTCTCGCGTCCGACCAGGAGCCCGATGACCTTCTGCTGCGCCATGTCCCCTCCCCTGATTTCGTGTGGCCGTCAGATCGCTGCCAGGTACCGCCGCATCATGTCCTTCCAGTAAGGCCAATCGTGCGCCCATCCGGGCCAGATTTCGAGCCCCACCTGCACGCCCTTGTCGCGCAGCAGCCCGCCCAGCCTTCGCGAGTCCTCGACGTTCGGGTCCTGCTCGCCAGTGGCGATCACCTTGGGATGCTGCGCCCGCAACGGCCCCAGGTAAGCCTCGTCTGTCAGGCCTGGCAGGAACGCGAACAGGTTGGTGAAATAGGCGTTGTCGTCGTGATACCCGTCCAGCCAGCGCGCGGTGTCGTATGCGCCGCTCAGGGCGATGAAACCGGCGATGCGGGTCGGCTGGCGGGCGGCGAGGAGGACAGCGTGCAGCGCCCCGAAGGATGCGCCGCAGGCGATCGGTGGCCCCGGCATGCGGGGCAGCACCTCGTCCACTATGTATCGCTCGTACTGCAGATGCCGCAGCACCCGTTCGGCCGGCGGCCGGTCCTTCGCGTACCAGGACTCGCCGTCGACGCTGTCCACGCAAACGAGCTGCACGGCCCCCGAGTCGATGTAGTCCGCCAGCCCGCCGACCAGCCCGAAATCCTCCCACTGGTAGAAGCGGCCCATCGACGTTGGGAAGACGAGCA
>VBGE01000266.1 GCA_005880345.1 Chloroflexota bacterium
CCTCGTAGTAGCGGTTCTGCTGGTCATACGTCAGGTCGAGCTGCTGGAGCTTCAGCTCACCGCCGGCGGTGACGACCGGCCGCTCCACCCTGACCAGCCGGCGGTCGATCGGCTGCTCGCCCTCGGCCACCTTGTGGTAAACGGGATCGATGACCCGGATGATCTCGTCGCCGAGGGCGACCGCGTGCGGGATCTCGATCGGCGCGCCCATCAGCAACGCCATGCGCTCTGTGATGGTGCTCTTGCCGTTGCCGGGGGCGCCGAAGATGAACAGCGACGCCCGGGAGACCATGGCGCCGCCGATCTGATCGATGATGTGTTGCTCCAGCTCCAGCTCGCCCAGTGCTTTCTTGAGCTGCGAGTCGGTGACCGGCGACTTGCCGGTGACCTGGGAGCGGATCAGCAGCAGGTAATCCTCAAAGTTGACGGGGCAAGGGCCCAGGTATCGGGTCTGGACGGCGGACATCTCCGCGGCACGCTGGCGGCCTGCCCCTGAGATGGCGTAGTTCATCTTCACGGGGTAGGGCCGTCCTTCCATGCCCGGGTCGTTCGAAACACCGCGGGTATCCATCAGCTGGTTCTTCTCGAACTCGTCGATGAGGGGAGAGAAGGTCTCGAAGGGCAGCCCTAGACGCTGCTCGAGGGCGGCGCCGGTCAGCTGGTCGGCGAAGGCAAGCGTCCGAAGCAGCAGGCTGGCGACCAGGTCACGTCTAACGTGAAGATCTTCCAGACGCTTGGGAGCCTCGATCGCCCCGGTTACCATCGGGCCGACATATTACAGTTCGGGACCTTCAGTCCAGACCGATTCAGGGATGGTTCGTAGAATCGCTGCACCCTTGCCGGAATACGCCGCCCTAGACCTCGAGACGACCGGTCTCGACCCGGCGCGCGACAGGGTCATCGAAATCGGCGCGGTGGCCTTCACTCCTGAGCACGTCACCTCGACCCTGGAGCAGCTGGTCGACCCCGGCCGGCCGGTCCCGGACACCGTCCTGCGCCTGACCGGGATCAAGCAGGAGGAGCTCCGAGGTGCCGCCCGCCCGGACGACGCCCTGCGCCGGCTCGCGGGGTTCCTCCAGGGCCGCCAGCCCGTGGGCCACGGCGCGCGGCTGGACGTCGAGTTCCTCGAGGCGGCGGGCCTGTGGGACCCGGACCACGAGATCCTCGACACGCTGGACATCGCCCGCATCCTCCTGCCGGGGGCGACCAGCCACAGCCTGCCCCTGCTGTCGACCGAGTACGGGTTCTCGCAGCCGAGGCCGCATCGGGCGCTGGACGATGCCGATGCGACCCGCCAGCTCCTGCTGCGGTTGCGCGAAGAGGCCGTCGGGCTGGATGAGGCGGTCAAGGAGTCGATGCTCGCGCTCATCGCTCCGTACGACTGGCCGGTCTCTCGCTTTTTCGCCGACGCCCTCACCGCGTCGAATCCGAATCCCGAACCGGCGCCCGTGGTGAGGGGCAGCCTCGCGGGGCGCGCCAGATCGATCGAGTCGCCCCCCGACGACCCCATGGCCGTGGCCGCGCTGCTCGACCCCGAAGGCCCACTGGCCAACGTGTTGCCCGGGTACGAGCACCGCGAGTCGCAGATGCAGATGCTGCTGGCGGTCGCGCAGATTCAAGCGCGCGGCGGGACCGTGGTCTCGACCAACACCCACACGCTGCAGGAACAGCTCATGGTCAAGGACCTGCCCAGCCTGCGCGAGTGGCTGCCCTGGGAATTCAAGGCCGTCCTCCTCAAGGGCCGCTCGAACTACGTGTCACTTCGCCGCTGGCGGCGGAACCTGGCCGAGCCGTGCCAGGACGCCGATGAGCTCATGTTCAAGCTCAAGGTCCTCCTCTGGCTGCACACGACCGCGAGCGGTGACCGCTCGGAGCTGCGCCTTTACGGTCGCGAAGAGGTCCTGTGGAACCGCATTGCGAGCGACCCGCTGGACTGCGTCGGCATCCACTGCAGAAAAGAGGACTGCTACGTCCATCGCGCCCGCGCCGAGGCCGAGACCGCCGACCTGGTCGTCGTCAATCACTCGCTCTTGCTCGCTGACGCTGATCTCGGCGGAGGTCTCCTGCCCGAGTACGACCACCTGGTCGTCGACGAGGCACACCACCTGGAGGACGCGGCGACGCGGGGCTTGCGGCAAGAGGTCGACGGCCCTGGCCTGGTCGCGCTGCTGGAGCGGCTCGGGCATGGCTTGCTCGACGAGCTGCAGCGGCAGCCGCACCTTGGCGCGTCCGGGGAAACCTTCGCCGAGGCTGCGCCGGTGGCGGTGGCGGCATCGACCCGGGTGGCGGACCTTTTCGCGATGGCGGACGCGTGGGTGTCGGCGCGCCTCGGCGAGTCCGAGCGTCGAGAGGAGTCTGTCCGCATCACTCCCGCGTTGCGCGACGAGGCGAGCTGGGCGGAGATCGGGCTCGCGGCGGAGAACACCGTCACGGCTCTCGCCGCCCTCGACGCAACGCTGCGCAGGTCGGTGGCCGGCGTCCGCGAATGGCTCGGCGGCGAAGAGCCCGACCAGGGCATCCGCGAGCTCGAGATGATCCGCGGCCGGCTCGAGTCCTCGCTGAACCTCCTGGACGAGGCTCTGGTGCATCCCGACGCCAATCGCGTGTACTGGTTCAGCCAGGTGTCGCGCGCCGAGAACCTGCTCCTGCGCGCGGCGCCCATCAACGTCGGGTCGCTGTTGCGCGAGCGGGTTTACGCGGAGCGGCGGTCGACCGTGTTCACGTCGGCAACCCTCGCGGTCGGCGGCACGTTCGACTACTTCAGCTCGCGCGTCGGGCTCGGTCCCGAGGTCGAAGAGATGATCCTGCCATCGCCGTTCGACTTCTACAAGCAGGCGCTCGTCTGCCTGCCGACCGATATGCCCCTGCCCGAAGACGAGGCGTTCGATCCGGCGGTCGAGGAGCTCATCGCGTCAGTCGCGGCGCGGGTCGGTGGGCGCACGCTGGTGCTGTTCACCTCGCACCGCCAGCTGCGCGACGTGCATGCGGCGCTCAAGCAAAGGGTCGACCTCGACGAGGTGCTGATCCTCGGCCAGGGTATCGACGGCCAGCGGAGGCAGCTCCTCAAGACGTTCGAGGAGGCGGAACGGCCGCTGCTCCTGGGCACGGCAACGTTCTGGGAAGGGATCGACATCCCCGGTGAGCGCTTGAGCTGCGTGATCGTCGTCCGCCTGCCGTTCCCGGTGCCGACCGATCCCGTCTTTGCCGCCCGGGCGGAGCAGGTGCGCGATTCCTTCACGCAGCTGGCGCTGCCACAGGCGGCGTTGCGTCTGAAGCAGGGCTTTGGGCGCCTGATCCGGCGGTCGACCGACCGCGGAGCGGTCGTCATCCTCGACAACCGCATCCTGGGCCGCGACTACGGCAGGACCTTCCTCGAGGTGCTGCCGCCGGCGTCGCGCTACGTCGGCCCCGGAGCCCAGGTGGCCAACCGAGTGGGGGAGTGGCTCGACAACGGGTGAGGAGGAGTTGTCCTCCCCATTCATGGGGAGGTGGCGCGCAGCGCCGGAGGGGCTGATCAGCAAGCTCTATGTCGTCGCCACGCCGATCGGCAACCTGGAAGACGTCAGCGCCCGTGCGCTACGTGTCCTGGGTGAGGTCTCGGTGATCGCTGCCGAGGACACGCGCATCACCGCCCGCCTGCTCGCCCGCCACGGAATTCGCAGGCCGCTAATCAGCTACCGCGCGCCAGTCGAAAGGCGAGGGCTGCCGCGGGTGCTGGCGGCGCTCGACGAAGGAGACGTCGCGCTGGTCAGCGACGCCGGGACGCCGACGCTCTCGGATCCCGGCCAGGCCCTCGTGACGGCGGCATGGGCTGCCGGCCACACGGTGGTGCCGATTCCCGGCCCCAGCTCCGTCACCGCCGCGCTTTCGATCGCCGGCTACGGCGGCCCGGGCTTCACGTTCCTCGGCTACCTGCCGCGCAAGCCTGGCGAGATGCGCCGGCTGCTGGAATCGCTGCGTGCCGATCCACGTCCGGCGGTCGCATTCGAATCGCCATTTCGCGTGCAGAAATCGCTGGCCCTCATCGCCGAGTCACTGCCCGAGCGGAGCATCACGGTGACGCGAGAGCTCACCAAGATGCACGAGGAGGTGTTGCGCGGCACCGCGTCCGAAGTGAGCGCCGCTCTCGGTGAGCGGGCGCGCGGCGAGTTTACCCTTGTCATCTCAGGTGCCTGAAGCGAAAACGATCTTCATCGCGCCGGCCTGGCCTTACGCGAACGGGCCGCGACACATCGGCCACGTGGTCGGCTTTGCCGTGCCCGGCGACGTCCTCGCGCGCTACTGGCGGTTGCGCGGCGCGCGCGTGCTGATGGCCAGCGGCACGGACGAGCACGGCACGCCGATCACGTACGAGGCGGACAAAAAGGGCATCCCGCCGCGCGAGTTCGTCGACCAGAACAACGCCGTGATCGTCGACGACCTCGTGCGGCTGGGCATGACGTACGACATCTTCACGCGCACGACCACCGCCAACCACTATCGCGTGACGCAGGAGCTGTTCCTGAAGCTGCACGAGCGCGGCTACCTGCTGAAGGAAAAGCAGATGGGTGCCTTCGACCCCGCGACTGGACGCACCCTGCCCGACCGCTACATCGAGGGCAAGTGCCCGATCTGCGGCTATCTCGAGGCGCGCGGCGACCAGTGCGACAACTGCGGCAACCAGCTCGATCCCATCGACCTCATCAGCCCGCACCAGCGGGGCAGCGAAGCGCCCGTCGAATTTCGGGAGACAGAGCATTTCTTCTTCGACCTGCCTGCTTTCG
>VBGE01000267.1 GCA_005880345.1 Chloroflexota bacterium
ATCGACGACTACAACTCCGAGGTCGACAAGGCCAACGCCACTTAGCCGGCGCTGATCGGGGATCTCGTCATGCCGGCCAATCCGAGGTTGTCTGCTGGGCGCCGATAAAATTACCCGCCGTGCCGAGGTAGCTCAGCTTGGTAGAGCACTTGACTGAAAATCAAGGTGTCGCCGGTTCAAATCCGGCCCTCGGCACCATCTCGCAAAATTTGCCACGCAACTGCTAATCGTTCCGCCCGGTGCGGCCGATGAGCCAGAACCCAATGAGCAGGCCGGCCAGGATGACGACCGTGCCCGCTTGTAGCGGTCGGCTCGGCACTCCCAGCTGACCCAGCCAGACCGCCGTGGTCAGGACCGCGCCGATCCCAACGATCCAGATGCATCCCAGGCTGTCCTTCCACTCCCACGTCCGGGGGATGCGCTCGCCGAGAAAAGCTTGCAGAGCCCACGGAGGCGATTCAGGCTTCAGGTCATCTGGCGGTCGATCGCCCACGTCACCTCCAGTATGTGGACTCTGTTATTAGTTCGGGGTTGAAGCAGCACAGGCGATTCCGGTTCGGCGTCCAGGAGCATCGGGCAGAGAGCGCCGCCCAATGGCGGGATCGGGCGCGCGCGATCGAGGCGATGGGGTATGAGGCGCTTTATCTGCCGGACCACTTCGACGACCAGCCCGGACCGATCGCTGCGCTCATGGCGGCCGCCGATGCCACGACGAAGCTGCGTATCGGCTCCCTTGTCTTCGACAACGACTACCGCCATCCGGTCGTCCTGGCCAAAGAGTCCGCCACCCTCGACGTCCTTTCAGACGGCCGGCTGGATCTGGGCTTGGGGGCGGGCTGGATGGTGAGGGACTACGAGAAGTCAGGTATCCCGTATGACTCGGCGGGGACGCGGATCGACCGGCTCGCGGAGGCGGTGAAGATACTCAAGGGCCTCTTCGCCGGCGGCCGGTTCTCTTTCAGCGGACAGCACTACACCATCAAAGAGCTCGAGTGTTTTCCACAGCCGCTGCAGAAGCCGCATCCACCGTTCGTGCTCGGCGGTGGCGGTCGCAAGATGCTCTCGCTCGCCGCGCGTGAGGCCGACATCGTGCACATCAACTACAACCTGAACGAGGGCCGGATCAACCCGAAGCTCGTCCGCACAGGCGCAGCCTCCGCGACCGGCGACAAGCTCGATTGGATCACAGAGGCTGCCGGCGGGCGGTTCGAGCAAATCGAGCTGGCCATGACCATCTTCTTCGCCAATGTCACTGAGGACCGTGATTCGATCGCCCAGGCCATGGCGCCAGGAATGCAGTTCGAGCCTCAGGAAGTGCTGGACATGCCGCATTTCCTGATTGGGACTATTGACCAGATCATCGATGACCTGAGGGCGCGGCGAGAACGTTTTGGCGTCTCATTCATCGTCGTTCCGGGTGATGCGGCGGATGCCCTGGCGCCGGTTGTAGAGCGCCTCGCCGGAACCTGAACGTCCTCCTGTAGATTGTTTGGCGATGGCGACCACTGAGCAGGTCCAGCTCACGAACAAGGTGGAAGGCAGGGCCGGGGAGGTCCTGACGCCGCAGGCGCTCGCTTTCGTCGCGGGGTTGCAGCGTCGGTTCGGGCCTCGCCGAGAGGAGCTGCTACGCCTTCGCGACGAGCGTCAGTTGCGTCTGGATGCTGGCGAGATGCCACAGTTTCTCGTCACGACGAGCTCCGTCCGCGACTCGGATTGGCGCGTCGCCAAAGCGCCCAAGGACCTCGAGGATCGCCGGGTCGAGATCACCGGTCCCACCGACCGCAAGATGCTCATCAACGCGCTCAATTCCGGGGCCCGGGTTTTCATGGCGGACTTCGAGGACGCGAACGCTCCTACGTGGTCGAACCTCGTCGAGGGCCAGGTCAACCTCATCGACGCCATCGAACGCCGGATCGAGTTCACGAGTCCCGACGGAAAGGGGTACCGGCTGAATGAGAACGTCGCGACACTTCTGGTGCGGCCGCGCGGGTGGCACCTGGAGGAGAGGCATGTGCTGCTCGATGGCAAGCCGGTATCGGGCAGCCTGTTCGACTTCGGTCTCTATTTCTTCCACAACGCCAAGCGTCTCCTCGGCAAGGGCAGCGGGCCGTACTTCTATCTGCCGAAGCTGGAAAGCCACCTCGAGGCAAGGCTGTGGAACGACGTGTTCAATTTCGCGCAGGACGAGCTCGGAGTTCCGCGTGGGACGATCCGCGCCACGGTCCTCATCGAAACGATTCTCGCCGCGTTCGAGATGGACGAGATCCTGTACGAGCTTCGCGATCACTCGAGCGGGCTCAACGCGGGCCGCTGGGACTACATCTTCAGCATCATCAAGAAGTTCCGGAATCGGGCCGAGTTCGTCTTGCCGGATCGCGCGCAGGTGACGATGACAGTCCCTTTCATGCGCGCGTACACCGAGCTGCTCGTCAAGACCTGTCACCGCCGCGGAGCTCATGCGATGGGGGGCATGGCCGCGTTCATCCCATCGCGTCGCGATGCCGAGGTGAACCGCGTAGCCCTGGCCAAAGTCAAAGAAGACAAGGACCGGGAGGCGGGCGACGGCTTCGACGGCACGTGGGTGGCGCATCCCGACCTGGTGCCGACGGCGATGGAGGCGTTCGACCGGGTCCTTGGCGACCGGCCGAACCAGCTCGAACGTCAACGACCCGAGGTGTCGGTCACGCCGGCGCAGCTGATCGACGTCAAGGTGCCCGGGGGCACGATCACCGAGAACGGATTGCGCATGGACGTGAGCGTGGGCATCCAGTACATCGAGTCGTGGATGAGGGGCGTGGGCGCGGCGGCGATCAACAACCTGATGGAGGACGTCGCCACCGCCGAGATTTCTAGGTCGCAGCTGTGGCAGTGGGTGAGACATTCGTCGCGGTTGGCCGAAGGCCCGACGGTCAATGCCGACCTGGTGCGAGAGCTTGCGGACGACGAGATGTCGCAGCTGCGCGAAAGATATGGGGAGGAAGTCTGGTCGAAGGGTCGCTTCGAGGAGGCGCGCAAGGTGTTCGAAGAGGTCGCGCTGTCGAAGGACTTTCACCCATTCCTGAC
>VBGE01000268.1 GCA_005880345.1 Chloroflexota bacterium
CGCGCACAGCCAGGTCCGGCGACATGCGGGCGTGTCCCTTCAGCGATGCGATCTCGTGCCGGACGCCTCGTCCGCTGACCACGAACAGCGGCGCGATGAGCTGCGCTGGATCGATCCTCGTCTCGCGGACCAGGTTCCGCAACGCGGCGCTGGTGCGCAGGCGTCGCGGTCTTCGCTCGACCGCGGCAATCGCAGCTGTCGGAATTGCCTCCCTGACCGCCGCGGCGAGCTGCCGCACGCTCGGGCCGGCGGCCTCTGCCGCGACTTTGAAACCAGCCTCGCGCGCAACCGCGCTGGTGCGCGGCCCGATCGTGATCGCAGGCAGGTCGACGCGGCCTCCAAGCCGCGTGAAGCCGCGCACAGCGGACCCGGAGGCGAACACGACCGCGGCGACCTCCTGCTCCAGCGCCTCGAGCAGGTCGTCCCGCGATTCGGTGGGGCCCTCGACCGTCTCATATGCGGTCACTTCCTCGACGAGTGCGCCACGCCGGCGAAGAACGGCGGGGAGATCCGGATCGGCCAGCGAGGCGCGGACGAGCAGGACCCGCGCGCCGGACGCATCCGGAATGGCTTCGGCCAGCGCGGCTCCGTTCGCCTCGGCCGGCACGACATCGACACTCACTCCCTTCGACCGCAGCGCCGCCGCCGTCGGCTCGCCGACGGCTGCCCAGCGCGGACCCGCCGCAACGCGAGGCAGCGTGTCCACGCCCGCGGCGCTGGTCACCACGATCCAGTCGAACTGGGCAAGCTCGGGCCATTCGACCGGAAGGCGACGCGTCGCCACGGTGGGCACCGCGCGGACTTGAAAGCCCGCGGACTCGAGCTCAGCGACGAGGGGGTCGCCGGCGCCGGCAGGACGCGTCACCAGCACCGTTGTCATCGCAGCGCGACTTCCCTGGCGAGCCGGTACCCCGTGGCCTCGGCCAGCGCGATCGCTTCCGAGCGGCGGCCGCGGATGGTGTCGACTCGAAGGTCGGACCCGTCGCTGTTGACCCCGCCGACCACCATCTCGAAGTCGTCGCCGTCGAGCGTGGCCAGCGCGCCCACCGGCGCGCGGCACGTGCCGCCGGTCGCGCTCAGGACCCGCCGCTCCGACTCCGCAGCAAGACGGATGTCCGTCCGGTCGAAGGTCGCGAGCACCTCGAGGCGCGCCGCGTCTGCGCGCCGTGCCTGGATCGCGAGCGCGCCCTGGGCCGGCGCCGGCGTGACGACCTTGGGATCGATGCGGGTGTCGATTCGTGCTCCGAGGCCGAGGCGGTCGAGCCCGGCCGCGGCGATGACGATGGCGTCGACCTCTCCTGCGTCGAGCCGGCGCAAACGGGTATCGACATTGCCGTGCAATGGCACGATCCGCAGGCCGGTGCGTGCGGCGCGCAGAAAGCCCGCGCGACGCGGGCTGTCCGTCCCCACGGTCGACCCGGCCTCGAGCGTTCCGATCGACTGGTAGCCGGTCCTGGTGATGAGCGCGTCTCGGGGATCGGCACGCGCCGGGTAGGCCGCGATGAGCAGGTCGGGATCCTCCTCGAGGGGCACGTCCTTGGCGCTGTGCACCGCGATGTCGACATCGCCGCGCTGGATGGCGCGAGCGATCGCCGCCACGAACATGCCCTCCCCGGGCGTGGTGTCCGGCGGACGCACATCACCGTCGGTGACGATGCGCACCACCTCGACGTCGTGGCCG
>VBGE01000269.1 GCA_005880345.1 Chloroflexota bacterium
GAGCCGCAGCGCCGGCTGCGTATAACACCGGTCCCTGAGCAACCCGCTTAGTTACCCTTCCCGCACACATGGCCAGGCGGGGGCTCTTCATCACGTTCGAGGGCACGGAAGGATCGGGCAAGACGACCCAGGCCGAGCTGCTGGGGGAGTGGCTCTCTTCGCGCGACCCGGTGGCCGTGCGCGAGCCTGGTGGCACCGAGCTGGGCGAGCAGATCCGGGACGTGCTCCTCTACAAAGGGCTTGAGATCGACCCGGAGGCCGAGATGTACCTGTTCATGGCCTCCCGCCGGCAGCTGATCGCGGAGGCCATCGCCCCGGCGCTGGCCGCCGGCCAGATCGTGATCGCCGACCGCTACCACGACTCGACGCTGGCATACCAGGGCGGGGCGCGCGGCCTGCCCACAGTCTGGCCGCCCACGTTTCCGCGGCCGGAGATCACCTTCCTCCTCGAAGGCCCGGTCGAGACCGGCCTCAGCCGGCACGAGCAGGCCGGCAAGGCCAAGGACCGGATGGAGAAGGAGGCGATCGAGTTTCACCGCAAGGTCGCCGAGGCTTACGACAAGCTGGCCGCCGCCGAGCCGAACCGATTCGTGCGACTCGACGCGACAGGGTCGCGCGACAAGATCCACCTCGAGGTCCGCGACCACCTCAACCCGATCCTCGAGAAGATCAAATGAATGTGATGGTTGCGGTCCCGGTCGGCGGCGCCGCAGCTTTCGTGGTTCCGGTGGACTCGTTCGAGAAGATCTGAGTCAGGTCCCTCCGGTGATCAGGGTCGAGGGCCTACGCAAGAGCTTCGGCGACGTGCGCGCCGTGTCCGGGGTCGACCTGCACGTCGAGCGCGGCGAGATCCTGGTCCTGCTCGGCCAGAACGGGGCGGGCAAGTCGACGACGCTGCGCTGCCTCGGCGGGATCCTGCGACCGGACTCGGGCCTGATCGAGCTCGACGGCCTGCGCCTGCCCGAAAGCCTGGACGCGGTGCGGTCGCGGCTTGGCGTCGTGCCCGACCAGGCGCGG
>VBGE01000270.1 GCA_005880345.1 Chloroflexota bacterium
TGCGGCGGCAGCTCCGGCAGCTCCGGCGGCGGCAGCCTCTTCGGATCCAACCCCGCCCGCCGCAACATCGCGCTCGCCAACCTCTCGTATCGATGCTCGACCAGGTCCCCCACCGGATCGGCGCTAGCCCGCATCAGCTGCCGGAAGCTCAGCGTAGAAACCGCCCGATACGCCAGGACCGCACGAGCCGCGTCCGCCCGCCCCGTCACCGCTGCGATCCGCACGAACGCCAGCGCCGCGCCCGTCTCCCGGATGTCCCGCCACCGCCAGGACAGGTAAGGCACCAGCACCAGCAGGATCGGCGGCAGCGCAACGAGCAGCGCGAGGGTGATCGCCGTCTTGAGGATCGCGTCGTGGATGTTGTGTCCCGCCGCCACCAGCTGATTGCCCGAGTAGTGCTGCAGGGTGTCGGCCGTGTCCTGCAGGAACTTGGTCAGGATCGGAATCCCGCCCGGCACCGCCTTGCGGAACGCGGCGATCCACTGGTTGAAAGTTAGGCCCGTGTTGGTGATCCCGTCCGCAATCACCTCGAGCCCCATCACAGTCGAATAGATGAGCCAGCCGAGATACGCCCACGCCACCGTCCACACGAACGACGCGGTATCCGACAGGACGCGCACCAGGGCCGGCCACCGCCGGTCGGGGTACAGCTTGAGCATCATGACCCCGAGGACGATAAGTCACCTGCACGCCCGGCGGCCGGGGTAACGCGCCGCGATACGCTGGCTCCCATGGCCCACGCGATCAGCCTGGCGCGCGCGGTCCTGGCGCCCGGCATCTTGTGGGCGGCGCTGCAGGGCAGCGGCAGGCTCGCCTGTGTCGGCCTGCTGGTCGCCGGCGCGACCGACATTCTCGACGGCTATGTGTCGAGACGGACCAACTCGCAATCGACGTTCGGCCGCCGCCTGGACTCGACGGCCGACTCCATGGTGCTCATCGCCACCAGCGCGGCGCTCGTCATCCTGAATCCGGTGATCCTCAAAGACAGCTGGCCGCTGCTGGCCGCGACCACCATCCTCTACGCCCTCTCGGTGGGAGCCCCGCGTCGCACGACAACCAAAATCGCCGGAGCCCTGCTCTACGGGTTCGCGATCTTCACACTGGCAAGCGGGGACTACGTGCCGGCGCTGCTGTGGACCGTCACCATCGCCCTCGCTGCCTCCTCACTCGAAGGCATGCTTCGCTCTCTCCGTCGGATGCGAACACCGAGGAAGACTATGGAGCTCAATCCCAGCATCAGCAACACGCGCTCCCACGCGCCCCACGCGACAAAGGATGTCGGGAGCAGCGCCAGCCCGACGAGCAGCATCGCCACCTCGGCGACGCCGAGCGCCAACAGAACTCTGCCGTAGGCTCGCCACAGCGCCAGCGGCGCCACGGTCAGGCCGAGCACCGCCAACCCTGAGCCCGCCCAGTGCGGCGCCGACAGGCGCAGAGACAACGGGTCGAGATGGAACACGCCGGCCGCAACAAAACCAAACCCAGCCAGCGCCAATGAGGCGCGCCCGCCAATTCCGCTCCGCACGCCGACCGCGACGGCAATGCACGCCAGGCCGGCCGTCAACATCGCGACGTCGACCGCGCCAGCAGTGCTCGCGCCTGGCACCGCCAGGCGGCTCACCGTTCGCGTCACCGGGTCGTAGCCGGGCGCGAACCAACCGGCGGCGAGTACGGTGACTGCCGCGACAGGCGGCGCCAGCAACGCGACGCCGGAGCACAGACGAATGAGAGGACTCATTCCAACGGCCAGTCTGGCGGATCGAATCCGACATTCGGCACGCTGCCGGTGCGCCAGTACACCCCACGTTTCCGCTGCAGCAGGTCCTCATCCACCAGGTAGCGCCGAAGCATCCAGAAGTCGGGATTGCGCCGGCCGAGGATGATGTTGACCTCGGATTCCGGATACTGCCGCCCGGGCTGAAAGTCCTCGGCCAGCCATCGCAGCACCACCAGCCGCTTCTTGCGCTGGACCGGTACGCCGATCAGCCGGCCGGCTGAGTCGACGAAGTTTTCCAGCACGCGCTCGTCGGCCACCTGAACGAAGTTACGACGTCAGGTTTTCAGCATCCTGCGCGGCGCGCGGCGGCGGCCTGCTGCTCGGAGAAGTTGAACGCGGCGGCGGGCGGCGAATAGTCGCGCGCTCCGCCACAAGCGACCTGCTGGACCGGCCTTCGAAGTGACGGATCGATCGATCCTCGTGTCGCAAGAAGAGCCGGCGTCGCGTCGCTCGAGAGCGCCGACAGGTATGAGGCGTCGAGCTTGTGAGTTGTCTGCGCGTGGTCGGTGTTGAGCGCGACCACGACCGCCTCGGGACTGACGAAATTCAGTCCGAGCAGGACTCCGAGCGCGGTCGCGATCGCCGCGCCGATGAACCACCGCCGCCGCTTCCACAGGCCGAGGAAGTCCAGGCCCAGCAGCACGAACAGGACCGCCACCCAGCCGGCGAACACGTGGCTGTACAGGCGGAGCATCGTGAACCCATACGCCTCCTCGTAGAGGCTGAGCCGGTGAAACGCGACGGCGTCGATCATCAATGTCAGCGCGATCGCGCTTTCAGCCAGAACCATGAACCGGAGCGCGCTCCGGCGCTCGGAGAGGCGGCTGATCCGGCTGAACAGAAACAGCACGGCGAGCGTGATACCGCTCACCCACAGCAGCTGGAAGAAGCCCGATCTCGCGTAGTCGGCGTAAGTCACGCCGGCGGACTTCAGGGTGTCGGCGGCGACGCCGGTGGCGGCCAGGACCTGCGCCAGCGCAAACGCCGCGAACACCGCGTCCAGGACCGCGAGCACGACCAGGGTTTCGGTGGCGCCGAGTCGCCATCCAGGTCCGTCGACGCGCTCCACAGGTTCTGAGGCGGCGAGCCGGAGCAGGCCGGCCGCGAACAGGGCAGCGAAGACGACGAGCACCAGGTCGAGGACGAGCTGCCCGAAGTTGAAGTTCAGATTGAAGAAGGACGCGAACACAGGGTCAGCCGACGCAAGCAACGCGGCGATCACCAGCGCAATCGGCGCGGCGATGACCAGGCCGCGGGCCACCGGCGCCGCCCGCCCCACGCGACGGCGCGCCTGAAACAGCGGCCGGACGATGAAACCCGCGCCGGCGCTGAGCTGGATGAACGATTGGAGCAATCGTGCGGCCAGCTCGGCGGCACCGAGGTCGACGAGCGAACCCTTGACGGCAAGCGAT
>VBGE01000271.1 GCA_005880345.1 Chloroflexota bacterium
CGGCCGGCTCGGCCTATGCGGCGCTGTTGACCTTCGAGAGCGGCCCGTTCGCGGGACGCATCGTCGCGCTGCCAAGCCAGATGGTCACGATCGGCCGCGCACCCGACAACGATGTGGTCGTCGGGGACCCCGCGACCTCAGGACACCACGGGCGGATCGAGGTCCGGACCGGCTCGTTCTGGATCAGCGACCTCGGCAGCACCAACGGCACGCTGGTCAACGGCGAGCCGGTGATCGAGAAGCAGCTGTCCGATGGCGACATGATCGCGATCGGCCAGAACACACTTCGCTTCAGCCTCGAGGGCTAGGCGCTCCGGCGCGCAGCGCGTTGTAGAGCACGTCGTGCTCGCCCATGTGGACCCGAACGTGGGACACGCAAGGACGGGCGAGGATCTGCCACATCGGAAGGCCGTCCAGGCTCGCGACCTCGGCCCAGACGGGCGGGTCCAGGTACCCAGGCCTCGCCTCCTGGTTGGCCTTGAGCGGCGGGACGGCGTCGAGGGTCTGGTCGGTCTGGCGGCCGAGCCATTCCATGAAGGCCGCCTTGACGTCGTCCAGGTAAGCGATGCCGTCGGCGCGGGTGATGGAGTCGATCGCCCGGTCGGCCACAGCGTCACCGATGCCCGCGCCATAGGCGGCCTCGCGCGGGAAGCGCTCGCGCCAGGGCGCCCGGTCGGCCACTTCGGGCGCGCCCTGGAACGCACTGTTCAGCGTCCAGTCGAGGATGCGCGACGCATGCCAGAGGATGAACCCGAGCTTGCTCGTGCCCGGCATGGCTCGCGTGTTCCACTCCTCGTCGGTCAGCCGCTCCATCCGCTCCGAAATCAGGTTGAATGAGCCGTTCAGCTGGAACTTCAAGACGTCGATGCCCTTCATGGCGGCTCATCGTAAAGGGCTAACCTTCACCGTGGTCACGGCACTGCGGAGCAGGAGGAAATCATGGCGGTCGAAGCTTTCTCCGACGAGTGGGCGCGGCAGTTCAAAGACGAGGTCAACAAGTCGTCCATGTACAAGTCCGCGGCCAAGGGCTGGAAGTGGACGGTCGGGCTCGTCGTCGAGGCGGAGCCGGACAAGAACGTGCCCGAGTCGGTCGGCGTCGTGATGGACCTTTTCGATGGCGAGGCTCGCGACATCCACGTGGGTCCGGCCTCGGACGCGCAGGCTTGCAACTTTGTCATCACCGCGCCCTACTCGCGCTGGAAGCAGGTCGCCAAGAAGGAGCTCGACGCCACCAAGGGGATGCTGCAGGGCAAGCTCAAACTGAAGGGCGACCTGCCGACCATCGTGCGCTACACGAAGGCGTCTCAGGAGCTGACGGAGTGCACGACCCGCGTGCCCGTGCAGTGGCCCGACGAAAAATAGCCACCATTGAGCCGGTCGAATACGCCGACGCCGAGCCCAGCGCGTTTGCGTCCATGCTCGGCGGCTTGATCGACGCGAACATTGCCGCCAGCCCGGCCAAGCGTCAGGACTTCGATCAGCTCTCGGCCCGAGTCGGCATCTTCGTCACCGACATCGATGAGGCCGTGACCCTGGACTTCAAGCGCGGCTCGCTCATCGTGCACAACGGCCTGCAGCCAAGGCGCGCCATCACGATCCGCGCCGAGGCCGCAACTGTGATGAACCTGAGCAACTTGAAGATCGGCCTGTTCGGCATGCCCGTCTACTACGACGAGGTGGGAAGGGACATCGCCGGCAAGCTCGTGCAGGGCAAGCTGAGGATCGAGGGCTTGCTCGGCAACCTGTCGACGCTCAACTCCGTGACTCGTATTTTTTCCGTGCAGTGAC
Organism: Chloroflexota bacterium; assembly: GCA_005880345.1. Taxonomy (GTDB): domain Bacteria; phylum Chloroflexota; class Dormibacteria; order Dormibacterales; family Dormibacteraceae; genus 40CM-4-65-16. The sequence goes on from VBGE01000271.1 coordinate 1,789, forward strand.
ACAGCTGGCCGTGATCGGTGGGGGCAGCATGGGGGCGCAGATCGCCCAGCAGGCCGCCCTGCACGGCGTGGACGTCACGCTGCAGGACAAAGACGCGAGTCAGCTGCAGAAGGCTCGGGACTCGAATCGCGGACACCTCGCGCGCCGGGTCGAGAAAGGCAGGCTGTCGCCAGCGAACGCCGAGGCGGCGCTGGATCGCGTGCGCACGACGACCGACCTCGCCGACGCCGCGCGCGACGCCGAATTCGTCATCGAGGCCGTATTCGAAGACCTCCAGGTGAAGCGTTCGATCTTCCAGGAGCTGCACTTCTTCTTCCCAGTGCTGGTGATGGACCTGGTCGAGATCGTGCGCGGCCCGAAGACGTCGGACGAGACGGTGGAGCGTGCGATAGCACTCTCGCGCGAGATGGCGCGCACGCCGGTCCTTCTCAACAAGGAGATCGACGGCTTCATCGTCAACCGCATCCTGCACGCGGCGACACAGGAGGCTTACCGCCTGCTCGACGCCGGGGTGGCGTCGTTCGAGGACATCGACCTCGCGGTGGAGAAGGGCCTCAACTGGCCGATGGGTCCGTTTCGCCTGGGCGACTTCAGCGGCCTCGACGTCACGTACAACGCGAGGCTGCACATGTACAGGACGACCGGCGACGAGCGCTACAAGCCTTCGCCGCAGCTCGAGGCCAAGGTCAAGGCCGGCAAGCTGGGGCGGAAGTCCGGAGAAGGCTGGTACAGATATGGAGGCGATATTCAGGAATGATCAGCCCCACCGGGCGAGCGGGGAGGTGAAGCTTCACCATGTCGGCGTCGCGGTCGCCGACCTGGAGCCGGCGATCGAGATGTACACGTCGCTGTTTGGAGCGGTGCTGACGCACCGGGCCGGCAACGAGAAGGACGGCCTGGAGGCGGCTTTTCTGCAGATGGGTGACGCCGAGATCGAGCTCCTGGCGCCGCTGCGCGACGATTCGGCCGTCGGCAAGTTTCTCGCCAAGCGCGGGCCGGGCATGCACCACGTGGCCTACGCCGTGCCCGACATCCATCGGGCCATGGCCGACGCCCGCGCCGCCGGCCTCGAGCTCATCGACGCCGAGCCGCGGATGGGCATGCACGGGACGCTGATCGCGTTCGTGCATCCGAAAAGCGTGGGCGGCGTGCTGACGGAGTTCGTCCAGTCGTGACATCAGACTTTCGCAACGACAGCGGCCTGCCGGTGAAGCCGGTTTATTCGGTCGAGGACAGGAGGGCGGACGAGCCGCTTCCTGGCGCCTTTCCCTATACGCGCGGCATCCACAAGGACATGTATCGCGGCCGCCTGTGGACCATGCGCCAGTACGCCGGTTTCGGCACCGCGGCCGAGTCGAACAAGCGGTACCGCTTTCTCCTGCAGCAAGGGCAGACCGGGCTGTCGGTTGCGTTCGACCTGCCCACGCAGATCGGTTACGACTCCGACGACCCGATGGCCCACGGCGAGGTGGGCAAGGTAGGCGTCGCGATCGATTCGCTCGAGGACATGGAGATCCTGTTGCGGGACATCCCGCTCGACGAGGTCTCCACCTCGATGACGATCAACGCGACGGCCGCGATGTTGCTCCTTCTGTACCAGCTGGTCGCGGAGAAGCAGGGAGTGCCCGCGGCCAGGATCACGGGCACGGTGCAGAACGACATCCTCAAGGAGTACGCGGCGCGCGGCACCTACATCTTTCCGCCCAAGCCATCGATGCGCCTGATCACCGACCTCTTCAGCTACTGCGCGGAAAACCTGCCCAACTGGAACACCATCTCCGTTTCGGGCTACCACATGCGTGAGGCCGGCTCGACCGCGGCGGAAGAGGTCGCGTTGACCCTCAGCCACGCCATCGCTTACGTCGAGGCTGCCCAGGCCGCCGGACTTGCGGTCGACGAGTTCGCGCCGCGCGTGTCGTTCTTCTTCGCGTGCCACATGGACTTCTTCGAAGAGGTCGCCAAGTTTCGGGCCGCGCGCCGGATGTGGGCGCGACTGATGCGCGATCGATTCCACGCCAGGGACGAACGGTCGCAGGCGCTGCGCTTTCACACTCAGACAGGCGGCGTCACCCTGACCGCGCAGCAGCCGCTCAACAATGTGGTGCGCACGACGCTGGAGGCGATGAGCGCCGTGCTCGGTGGCACGCAGTCGCTGCACACCAACGGGTATGACGAGGCGCTGGGGCTGCCCTCTCAGAACGCGGCCGAGATTGCACTCCGCACGCAGCAGGTGATCGGCCATGAGTCGGCGGTGCCGTACGTCGCCGACCCGCTCGGTGGGTCGTACTACGTCGAGAATCTCACCGACCGCGTCGAGGAGGAGGCGCTCCAGATCATGGCCGAGATCGACGAGCTGGGCGGCGCCGTGGCGTGCATCGAGTCGGGCTGGACCCAGCGCCGGATCGCCGACAGCGCGTACCGGCTGCAGCGGCGCATCGAGTCGGGGAATCGCGTGGTGGTCGGCGTCAACCGCTACACCGAAACCGACTCGAGGCCCGTGGAGATCATGAAGATCAGCCCGCGCCACCAGGTGGCGCAGGCGCGGGCGTTGAAGAAGCTGCGCGCGCGCCGGTCGAAGTCTGCGGTCGACGGGCACCTCGCGAGGCTGGAGCGGGCCGCGCGCGGCAGCGAAAACCTGATGTCCCCGCTGAAGGCCGCCCTCGCGGATTACGTGACGATCGGCGAGTGCTGCCGCGTCCTGCGCGAGGTCTTCGGCGAATACCACCCTGGGGAGGCTTTGTGATGGCTCAAGCAGTGATTCCGATGCTGGCGTATGAAAACGGCCCCGCGTCGATGGATTGGCTCGCCCGGGCATTCGGCTTCAAAGAGCTGGACCGGCGGGTGGAGAACGGCAACCTCACGCACGGCGAGATGGAGCTCGACGGCGGCGTAATCATGCTGGCTACGCCCTCGCCGCATTACCACGGCCCCAAGCACCATCGCGAGGAGTGCGAGGCAGCGGCGCGCTGGCAGGAGGTCCCGTACATCGTCGACGGGGTGCTCGTCTACGTCGACGACGTCACAGCGCACTACGACCGGGCGCGCGAGCACGGGGCGAGGATCTTGTCCGAGCTCGAAGGGGGAGAGCAGGGGAAGCGCTACCGCGCGGAGGACATCGAGGGCCACCGCTGGATGTTCATCGAGCGATGAGCGAGCGCCACCGCAGAGTCGACCCGCTCAACGAGCTGCGCCAGCGCAAGTACGAGGCCGGCCACGGCGACGCCGAGGCTTTCCAGCGCATGGGGTGGTCACCGGGATGGCGAAGATCGACGGGCGCGACGTGATGCTGTTCAGCCACGACGCGAGCGTGTTCGGTGGCTCGCTGGGCGAGGTGTTCGCCGAGAAGGTCATCAAGGTGATGGACCTCGCGGTGACCAACCGCATCCCGATCATCGGCATCAACGACTCAGGCGGCGCGCGCATCCAGGAGGGCGTCGTGTCGCTCGCCGGCTACGCCGAGATCTTCTGGCGCAACGTCGAGGCGAGCGGTCTCATCCCACAGCTGAGCCTCATCCTCGGCCCCTGCACGGGTGGTGCTGTGTACTCGCCGGCGATCACCGACTTCACGTTCATGGTCCACGGCGTCGGCTACATGTTCATCACCGGCCCCGAGGTGATCAAGGTGACCACCGGCGAGGCGGTGACCTTCGACTCGCTGGGAGGCGCCGAGGTGCACAACGTCAAGTCGGGCGTCGGCCATTTCCTGGCGGAGAGCGAGGAGGAATGCTTCGCGCAGGTGCGCAAGCTCTTCCGGTACATCCCGCAGAGCTGCGACGACGAGCCGCCGCGAGTGGAGTCGACCGACGATCCTGAGCGTGCGGCGCCTGGGCTGGCCACCATCATCCCGGACAACCCCAAGGAGCCGTATGACATCAAACAGGTCATCGCCATGGTCGTCGACGGCGGCGAGTTCTTCGAGGTGCAGCCGTTCTATGCCATGAACATCGTCGTCGGGTTCGCGCACCTCGGCGGCCGCTCGGTGGGCGTGGTGGCCAACCAGCCTAAGGTGATGGCCGGCGCGCTCGACATCAACGCGTCCGACAAGGCGGCGCGGTTCGTGCGCTTCTGCGACGCCTTCAACATCCCGCTCGTCACCTTTGTCGACGTCCCGGGATTCCTGCCGGGTACCGCGCAGGAATATGGCGGGATCATCCGGCACGGAGCCAAGCTCCTCTACGCGTTCAGCGAGGCGACAGTGCCCAAGCTCACGGTCATCACGCGCAAGGCGTACGGCGGCGCTTACTGCGTGATGTGCTCGAAGCACATCCGCGCCGACTTCAACATCGCGTGGCCGACCGCTGAGATCGCTGTGATGGGTCCGGAAGGGGCGGTCAACATCCTGTTCCGCCGTGAGCTGGCCTCCGGCTCGGCGCAGCGCAGCGAGCTCGTCCAGGAGTACACCGAGCGATTCGCCAATCCTTACATCGCCGCGGAGCGCGGCTACATCGATGGCGTGATCGAGCCGGGCCGGACGCGGTTGGAGCTGATCCGCGCGCTGCGCATCGCCTCGCGCAAAGAGCGGCGCCGCAGCCCGCGTTGGCACGGCAACATCCCCTTGTGAAAGGATCGACGAGCCCATGAAGCTCCTCGAATACCAGGCCAAAGAGGTGCTTGCGTCGCTCGGGATACCGATCCCGCCCGGCGTCGTGGCTCGCAATCCTGACGAGGCGGCGGCCGCATTCGAAAAGCTGGGCCCGCTGGCAGTAAAAGCCCAGGTGCCGGTCGGTGGCCGCGGCAAGGCCGGCGGGATCAAGCTCGTCAAGAGCGCCGGCGAAGCGCGGAGTGCGGCCGAGCAGCACGGGCGAACATCCTGCTGCTGTCAGCCAGGGGCGGCATGGACATCGAGCAGGTGGCCGAGGAGTCACCGGAGGCCATCGCACGGCTCTATCCGAACCCGTGGCGCGGCCCGCTCGACTTCGAGCTCGGCCAGCTTGTCTACGACACGGGCCTCGGTGAGCACGCTCGGCCGCTGATCGCGCTCATCAAGAAGGTCTACCGCGCCATCCCTGACTACGACGCGCTCACCGCGGAGATCAACCCGCTGGTGATCACTCGCTCGGGCGAAGTCGTCGCGGGAGACGCCAAGCTCGAGATGGACGACAACTCCGCATGGCGGCACAAGGACCTCGAGCAGAAGTACGGCTCGGTCATCGAAGGTGACCCATATGAGGTCGAGGCGCACAAACGCGGCCTGACCTACGTGTCGCTGGACGGCGACATCGGGATCATCGGCAACGGGGCAGGGTTGTGCATGAGCACCCTGGACCTGGTGCAGCGCGCGGGCGGACGCCCGGCGAACTTCTGCGACATCGGCGGCGGGGCCAAGGCCGAGGTGGTCGAGAACGCCCTGGCCGTGATCCTGATGAACCCGAAGGTCAAAGGCGTGCTGATCAACGTGTTCGGTGGCATCACCCGCGGTGACGAGGTCGCAAAAGGGATCGTGACCGCCCGGGACAACTTGAAGATGCGTCTGCCGCTGGTGGTGCGACTGAGCGGGACCCGAATGGAGGAAGGACGCGAGATCCTCCAGAAAAACGGCATCGAGCCGGGGGTCAGCGCCTGGGAGGCGGCACAGAAGATCGTCGAGGTGTCCTCCGCGCTGGTGGGGAAGTCTCCGTCGAAGACGGGGGATGGGGCTGCATGAGCATCCTCCTCGACTCCTCGAGCAAGGTCATCGTCCAGGGCATCACGGGACGCGAGGGCTCTTTCCACACGGAGCAGATGCAGGCGATCGGGACGAAGGTGGTCGGTGGCGTCAGCCCGGGCAAGGGCGGCACCAGCCACCTGGGAGTGCCCGTCTTCAACACCGTGGCCGATGCGGTGGAGGCGACGGGCGCTGAGGCTTCCGGCATCTTCGTGCCGGCGCCCTTCGCCGCCGACGCGATCATGGAGGCGGCCGCGGCCGGGATCACGCTGATCGTGTGCATCACCGAGGGCATCCCGATCCAGGACATGATCAGGGTCAAGGACTTCCTGCGCGGTCACCCACGGGCGCGCCTGGTCGGCGCCAACTGCCCCGGCCTCATCACGCCTGGGCAAGCCAAGATCGGCATCATCCCGCAGCGCATCACGACGCCAGGTTCGGTCGGAATGGTGTCGAGGAGCGGGACGCTGACCTATGAGGTGGGATCGGCGCTGTCGGCGGCAGGCATTGGCCAATCGACGATCGTCGGCATCGGCGGAGACCCCGTGCTCGGGATGACGTTCAGCGACGTGGTCGAGCTGTTCGAGAAGGACACCGCCACCACCCACCTGGTATTGATCGGCGAGATCGGCGGCAGCGACGAGGAACGCGCCGCCGAGCTGCTCGGGCGCGGCTCGCGGCTGAAGTCGGTGGCCTTCATCTCCGGACGAACCGCTCCCGAAGGCAAGCGGATGGGCCACGCAGGCGCCATCATTTCAGGCAACCGTGGGACGGCCAAGAGCAAGGAAGAGGCATTTCGCCAAGCCGGCGTCGCGGTCGCCGAGACGACCGACGACATCGTGGGCTTGCTGAGATCGTGATGCGGTCCCCGCGAAATCACGGCGCAGCCTCGGATTTCGCGAGATGAGTGTCATGCCGATTGCGGTCACCAGGGCGCTGCGCACCGACCGGCTGCGCGACGTCGGCATCGCCTCGGCGCTGCTGCTCTGGCTCGTCTACACGCGGCTCTACTTCGTCTTGCAGGCGATGCATCTGGGCGCCCCGA
>VBGE01000272.1 GCA_005880345.1 Chloroflexota bacterium
CTGCAGGCGCTGCAGAGGCGAAAGCTTGACGGTCGAGGGGTCGGGGACCTGCTCGCCAAGCTCGCGCAGACGCTTTTCGATCCGCTCGCGATGCGACCCTTCCGCGTCCGCGATCGCGCGGACGATCTCGGCTTTGCGTGAATTGCCGAGTCGGGCAGCGAGGATCTCGTACATCTCCCGCGCCTGCACCTCACCGCGCCAGGCCTGGCGCAGGCGCTCGACAGCTTCAGGAGTTGCCGTTCCGCGCGCCATCAATGCAAGAGGCTAGAGGGAGTCGGCCGGGGGCTGCTGCTGCTCGGGCCGGCCGACGATGACGCGCACGCGCTGCACGGCGTTGTTCTCGACCCCTTCGAGGTTCCAGTTCTGCTCGACGGGCTGCGAGCTGCCGGCGGCATCGGTGGCGCGCACGCACAGCTCGTGCTCACCCAGCCTTGCGTCCCAGCGAAAGGTCCACCTGCGCCACGCGTACGGGGACGTGGCCGGGTCGAGCGACGCGGCCGCCCACGTCTGGCCGCCGTCGTCGCTGAATTCGACTCTGGCAACCGGCGCCTCGCCCGACCAGGCGCGACCGACGATCACATGCACCCCGGGCTCGACGAATCGCGTGCGCGACATGAAATCCGGCACACCTGGAGGCACCATGAGAGCCCGCGGCCGCATCCGCTGGACAGGCGCACCGGCCACGCGGGCCGTCGTCCGGAAGTGATAAGCGCTCGCCTGCTGGTAGCCCTCGAAAGGGCGGTCGGTGATCGTGATGGATCGGAGCCACTTGACGTGCGCCATGCCGTACCAGCCCGGCACGAGCAGCCGCAGTGGAAAACCGTGCTGCGGCGGCAGCGGGCGCCCATTGACGGCATAGGCGAGGAGGACCTCATCCCGCATGGCGTCGGCGATGCCCAGGCTTCTTTCGTAAAGCTGCTCGACTTCCCCCTGGACGCCGCGGTCATGGCCGGTGAACACGACCTCGACCGCACCCTCGCGGATGCCCGCCTCGTCCAGGAGGTGCCGCAACGGCGTGCCGGTCCACTCCGCGTTGCCTACGGCCTCGCTCAGCCACGGTTGGCTGAGCGGTCGCGGCGCTAAACGTGCGCGGCCGTTGCCGGCGCATTCGAGCGTCACCGCGATGGTGGTCGCAGGCCTCGCCATGAGGTCATCCAGCGACAGGCTCAGGGATCTGCGGACGTGGCCGCCGATGCTGAGCGTGTACGTGGCCATGTCGAGCGCCGGGATGTCGAAGTGGATGAGCAGGTAGTGCATCCCGACCGGTGTGATGTCATAGCGCAGTGCCTCGAGCGGCATCGAGTGGTTGCGCACTGCGAGCTGCAGCTCATCGGGCGTTATCTCGGGAGACTCGATGAGCGTGCCCGCCGGCAGCGACCGCGACCCCTTCTCCAACCGAGCTAGTCTAGTTTCGATGGAAGACCGCAGCGAGGAACAGATCGTCAGCCGGCTCCTCGAGCTGGAAAACGGCGAGCAGGCGGAGCGCCGCGTCCGCCTACGCGGTGAGCGATACCTCTCGCTGCTGCAGGATCCCGACAACGGCCTGAGCTATGTGCTTCGTCACGGCACCGACGAAACCGAGGGTGCGGAGATCCCCACGGGCACCGAGTTCTACGAGTATTCGACCATCGACGTCGCGCGCCGCGCGT
>VBGE01000273.1 GCA_005880345.1 Chloroflexota bacterium
CCGGCCGATGCTGATCGCCGTGGGGCAAGCAAGGTCAGCCTTGACATCCCTGGCGCGGCGAGCCTGACCGGCGGAGTTCTCGCCCTCGCCTACGGCGTGACCGAGGCCACCGGGCGAGGCTTTGCCTCCAGCAATGTCCTGATCCCACTGGCAGTATCGGCCGCGCTCCTGACGGCGTTCCTCGTCATCGAGACGAGGTCCGGCCAACCCCTGGTGCCGGGCCGGATGTTGAGGCTGAGATCCGTCGTGGCGGGCAACTCGGTGGCAGCTCTCGTGTCGGTCGTGATGATCGGAGCCGTCTTCTTCAACTCGCTGTATCTACAAGAGATCCTCGGATACTCACCGATCCAGGCTGGTCTTGCCTGGCTGCCCCAAACGCTGCTGATCATCGTCGTCTCCAACATGGGGGCACGGTTGGCCATGAGGTTCGGGACCAGGAGCCTGGTCGCGCTCGGAACCCTGGTGCTGGGGGCTGGAACGCTTCTGTTCCTGAGGACATCTCCCGAAAGTGACTACATCGCCGTCCTTCTTCCCGCCATGCTCGTCACCGGTGTCGGGGTCGGACTTGCCTTCGTCAGCGTCACCATGGCCGCCACATCAGGCGTCCCTGATCAGGATCAGGGGATAGCGTCCGGGCTGATCGGCACCGCCCAGCAGGTCGGAATGGCCGTGGGACTGGCGATCCTGGTCAACATCGCCGGATCGGTGACGCGAGTTTTCCTGCCGCAAGGTCCAGGTGCCGTTGTCGCGGGATACCACCGGGCGTTTGTGATTGCCGCCGCAATCAGCTTCGTGGCGGCGATCGCCGCGCTCATTGTGATCAAGCCACCTGGTTCGAGCGCTACCGAACGCGCTCTCTGAGACTCAGCTCGCCGCTTTCTTCACGAGCGCGACGATCCTGGCCTCGTCGGCAGCGGTCAGCTTTGTCAGAGCGAACGCGACAGGCCACATGGCGCCGTCGTCGAGCTTCGCCCTGTCGCTGAAGCCGAACGTCGCATACCTCGTCTTGAACTTCTGCGCGGCCTGGAAGAAGCAGACGACCTTGCCGTCCTTGGCATAGGACGGCATCCCGTACCAGGTTGTCGGCGAGAGGGCTGGCACGCTGGCTTTGATGGCAGCATGGAGCCGCTTCGCCATGGCTCGATCCGGTTCGGGCATCTCGGCGATCTTCGCGAGCAGGTCGCTTTCTCCTTCCGCCTTGCGCGCGGCAACCTTCTGCTCTTCGACGCGATCCTTCATCGCGGCTCGTTCCTCGTCCGTGAATCCCTCGTACCTCTTTTTCTTCGCGGTGGTGCTGGTGGCGGACTTCGGCGTGGCCTTCATTCGGAGGTTTCCTCCCGGTGAGTCTTGATGGGAACGACCCTCATGCTAGGGTGCCCGGGGAGGCGCCGGTTTCTTCAAAGCTGATCGATTCACCATCCGCGATCCATCGGGCAATCTCATTCGGTTCAGCCAGAGCAAGGCCTGACCGAAGCCGCCAGAGTCAGCTGTTCGCGATTCGCAACTCTGGCTGCCGGACAGACATCTCGTCGGCGGTTCCAGGACCATATGAGTGCTGCAGCATCTGACGCATTCTGCCTTTGGCCACGGCCAGGCGTGATGCGACAGTTCGCTCAGGGATGCCCAGCGCCTGGGCGATCGCGCGGTTGGTGTAACCGTGGTAGTGACGGAGCACGATGACGGCGGCCTGCTTTGGCGGTAACTTGGCGAGCGCTGCGGCCAGATCGCTGCTCTCCGCGAGCACCTGAGGATCCGGAGCAAGGCCCGGGCGGCCGATCCGCCGAATCACCTCACCGACCTCGCGAAGTTTCATCTTGCGCTTGTATGAAACGGCCGCGTTGACCGCGATGCGATGCACCCAGGCCTCGGCCGGGGCGATCGGCTGCCAGGTGGGCCACTTCTTGTATGCGCGCTCGAAAGCATCCTGAACACAATCCTCGGCAGCTGCTCGATCGCCGAGCATTGCTGTCAGCGTGCCCAGGATCTTGCCGTAAGACGACTCGTACAGCCGGTTGAAGTCCGCCTCGTTTCCGGGTTCATAGTCGGTGGCGAATGCGCCGGCGATGTCGGTCGGTGAACTGATTTCGGTCATCTATTGATGTGTCTCCCTCGCTTGGTTGGCTTTCGGTATCCGATTTCCTGCAGCTAACCTTCGCTTCGGGGACGCTCCGCCGTCGCCGTACCGTTGTGATGAGTTCTAACCCTCAATTGCGGTAGGGGCGAGCCAGGATCACAATGCTTCGATGAACCCACCACCCGGCGTGCACTCCCGCACCGTCCGCACGAACCGTCTCAACATGAAGCTCATCGAGTCCGGACCCTCCGACGGCATCCCCGTGTTGATGATTCACGGCAATCTGTCCACAGGTCGCTTCTTCGAGCACCTGATGCCGGGAGCTCCCGATCGCTACCGGATCATCGCGCCCGACATGCGTGGGTTCGGCGACACCGAGCAGGTGCCGATCGACGCCACGCGAGGGCTGCGCGACTGGGCGGACGACACTCACTCGCTGGTCCAGGCGCTCGGTATCACGCAGCCGGTGCACCTGGTCGGCTGGTCGACCGGCGGAGCTGCGATCGCGAACTACGCGGTGGACCGACCTGTTGCGTCGTTGACCTTCATCGATCCCGTTTCGCCTTATGGCTTTGGCGGAGTCCGCCTCGATGGCACCCCATGCTTCCCCGACTATGCGGGGTCAGGCGGCGGGACGGGTAGCCCGGATTTCACCAAGACCATCGCCGAGCACGACACGTCGGCTGATTCGCCCTTCTCGCCGCGCAACGTGATCAACAGCTCGTACTGGGCGACCACTCATCGCGAACCGAAAGAGCGCGAGGACATGCTGGTCGACGAGGTTCTGAAGTCCGTCACCGGAGACGACGGATACCCAGGCGACCTCACGACTTCGCCCAACTGGCCGGGAATCGCGCCCGGCACTCGCGGCATCCTCAACGCCCTGTCTCCGAAGTACTGCAACTGGGCTGACATCGTCGACCTCGAGCCCAAGCCGCCCATCTTGTGGACGCATGGCACCGCCGACATAGTGGTCGCGGACGGTTCGGCCTGGGAGATGGGCACGCTCGGCAAGATGGGTGTTGTTCCCGGTTGGCCTGGCGAGGAGATTTTTCCCCCGCAGCCCATGGTGACCCAGATCAGAAATGTGCTCGAGCGCTATCGGGCTGCGGGCGGTCGCGTGCAGATGGAGATGTTCGAAGGCTCCGGGCATGGTCCAGTCGTCGACGCCG
>VBGE01000274.1 GCA_005880345.1 Chloroflexota bacterium
GGAATGGGATCTCGCGCGCCTTGGCGGCGGTGACGACCTTGACGACCTTGTCGCGGTCGGGGAGGTTGCCGGGGTTGAGCCGCAGGCACGCCACGCCGGCCTCGATCGCCAGCAGCGCGAGCGTGTGGTCGTAGTGGATGTCGGCGATGACGGGCAGCGGCGACTGCTTGACGATCTCCTTCAGCGCTTCGGCCGCCTCGTGGTCCGGCACCGCGGGCCGGACGATCTCGCAGCCTGCCTCCTTCAGCTCGTGGATCTGGCGCACCGTCGCTTTGACGTCGCGGGTGTCGGTCTTCGTCATCGTCTGCACGGCGATGGGGGCGGCGCCGCCGATGACCACGTTGCCGACCTTCACGGGGATCGACTTGCGTCGGTTTACGACTGACATCAGTGGGACAGGCCGGGGAATTGCCCGGAGACGATGCGCTGGACGTCGAGCACGCTGATCACGGCGGCGATGCCGAGCAGCGCGACCAGGCCGTAGCGCTGGAAGTTCAGCTCGGCGGTGCGGTTGAACGGCCTGCGGCGGACCACTTCGATCAGGACCACCACGATGCGACCGCCGTCAAGAGCGAGCAGCGGCAGCACGTTGGTGAAGCCGAGCGCCACCGAGAGCAGCGCGACGAACTGGATGTAGGTATCCGGGCCGAGCGTCACCGCCTGGCCGGCGACGTCGGCGATGCCGATCGGGCCCGTCACGCCGTTGGGACCGAGCAGTCCGCCGGGAATGCGGCCGGTCGCCGCGTCGGCGAGGCCGCCCACGATCTGGGCGACGGTGCGGAACGGCCAGCTGACGCCGTCCCAGATCGACGACCCGAGAGTGGCGCGGACCTCCGGCTGACCGAGGAGCTGCACCCTCTGCGTGCTGAGGCCGATGACGCACGGGTTGCCCTTCAAGCACACGGGCGCGACGACGTACGAGAACGGCCGGCCGTCGGCGTGGACGCCGGTCAGCGTCAGTGGGGCACCCGGCGCGGAGTCCTCGAGCTGCCGGATGAACACCTGGCTGATCGGTTGGCCGTTGACCGTCTTGAGGTGGTCGCCGGCGACCAGGCCCGTGCGCGCGGCGGGGGTTCCGTCGACCACCCTGATGACGAGACCTGGGTCGTGGCCGAGCAGGGACATGTCCAGGCCCGCCACGCAGATCATCGCGACGACGAAGTTGGCCGCCGGCCCCGCGGCCAGGATCAGGATCCGCTGCCAGGCGGCCTTGCGGTGAAAGCCGTTGGGGTCGTCGAAGTCGTCGGCGTCCATGCCCCCCATCCGGACGTAGCCCAAGATCGGGAAGGCGCGGAGGGCATACAGCGTGCCGCCGCGAGTGGTCGACCAGAGCTTGGTGCCCGCGCCGATCGAGAACTCGATCACGCGCACCTTGAAGAGCTTGGCCAGGGCAAAGTGGCCGGCTTCGTGCGGTGCGATCAGGAGCAGGAACATGCCCGCGACTCCGACCACCACCAGCAGGGTGTTCATTGGGCCCTCAGACTACCGGACAGATCCTGGACATAGCCCCTCGCCCAGCGATCGGCCGCCAGGATCTCGTCGAGGTCGTCGCCGCAGCCTGGGAAGGCAGCCAGGGCCGCCTCGACGGTCCGGACGACCCCGCTGAACGGGATCTCGCCGGCCAGGAAGTCTTTGACTGCCTCCTCGTTGGCGGCGTTCAGGACAGCAGGGTGGCCGCCGCCGGTGAGCGCCGCATGGCGGGCCAGCCGGACGCTGGGAAAGCGGCTCTCGTCGAGATCGTAGAACTCCAGGCCGTTCAGCTCCGCGACCGAGGTCGGCGGCACGGCATCCGGCAGGCGGTCGGGGTAGGCGAGCGCGACCGCAATGGGCAGCCGCATGTCAGGGCGTCCCAGCTGCGCCTTCAGGGAGCCGTCGACGAACTCGACCAGCGAGTGCACGACGCTCTGGGGATGGACGACGACGGTGATGGCCTCCAGCGCGATCCCGAACAGGTGATGGGCCTCGATCATCTCCAGGCCCTTGTTCATCAGGGTCGCCGAGTCGACCGTGACCTTCGGCCCCATCGACCATCGCGGGTGGTTGAGCGCCTGCTCCACGGTCACCTGGTCCAGGTCGAGGTCGGGATGCGCCCAGAAGGGGCCGCCGCTCGCCGTGATGACCAGGCCCCGGACGTTCTTGCGCTCCTCGCCCCACAGGCACTGCCAGATGGCGCTGTGCTCACTGTCGATCGGCCGGATGCCCCTGGCCCCGGCGGCCTTCATGACCAGCGCCCCGGCCATGACCAGGACTTCCTTGGTCGCGAGGGCGACCTCCTTGCCGGCCTCCAGCGCGGACAGCGTCGGCTGCAGCGCGCGCGCGCCTGGGATCGCGACCACGACCAGGTCGCAGCGAGCGTCCCTGACCATGGACTCGACCTGGTCGTCGAACTCGGGGTCGCCGGCCTGGCCGCGCACGAGGTATTCAGCCTCGCGATTGCTCGTATGGACGCCTTCGGTCAGGCCGAAAAGCTTGAAGCGGTCGGGGTTGCGGTCGATGACGTCCAGCGTCTGCCGGCCGATGGAACCGGTGGCGCCGAGCACCACGACGTTGAGCGGTCGCATCAGCTAGAGAAGATGAAAAACAGTTACGTAGAACCAGACCAGGATCGGCGGAAAGAGGATGGAGTCGATCCGGTCGAGGACTCCCCCATGGCCGGGGATGAGGTGCGACGAATCCTTCACCTCAGCGAGCCGCTTCATCTGCGACTCGACCAGGTCCCCCACCTCGGCGCTGGTGCCGACCAGGAAGCCGAGGACCAGACCGTGAATGGGTGGCAGCCCGAGCACGCCTGAGACGCCGATAAGCATCACGATCATCGCGCCGGCGACACCCGCGATGGCGCCCTCGACCGTCTTGTTGGGGCTGATGTTGGCGAAGAAGGGATGGCGGCCGATGCGGCTGCCGACCAGCAGCGCGCCCGCATCGCTGACGACCACTGCAAAGATCACGAACAGCGTCCAGACGAAGCCATTCGGC
>VBGE01000275.1 GCA_005880345.1 Chloroflexota bacterium
AGCGAGGCCGAGATACGCGAGGCCCTGGCCGGCAACATCTGCCGCTGCACCGGCTACGCCAAGATCATCGCCGCCGTTCAGCTGGCAGCGGAACCCTCACCTCCCCAGCAGGTGGATAGGTGAAGGTCGGCGAGAGCGTCCGCCGCCCGGATGGCGAGCCCAAGGTGCGGGGCGAGTTCGTCTACTCGTCAGACCTGCACGTGGACGGCATGCTGTGGGGCGCGACGGTGCGCAGCCCCCATCCGTACGCGCGAATCATGTCCATCGACACGACCGAGGCGCGCGCGATGCCCGGAGTGGTGGCGATCCTGACACACGAGGACGTGCCGGGCCAGAACCTCTACGGGCTCGAGATCCACGACCAGCCGGTGCTCGCCTTCGACCTCGTGCGGTACTGGGGCGAGGCCGTGGCGCTGGTCGCGGCCGAGCATCCAGAGCAGGCGCGCCGCGCCGCCGAGAAGGTGCGGATCGAGTACCAGGTGCTCGAGCCGATCAGCCATGCCGAGGATGCACTCTCCCCGGACGCGCCCCAGCTACATCCCAACGGCAACATCACGCGGCGCGTGAACATCCGCCACGGCGAGCAGTCGGCACACGCCGAGGTCGTCGTGCGCGGCGAGTACGAGATCGGGATGCAGGACCAGGCGCCGCTGGGACCTGAGTCCGGGCTGGCGATTCCCGACGGCGAGGGCGGCGTCGACCTTCACATCGCGACCCAATGGCTGCATATCGACCAGGCGCAGCTGGCGGGCGTGCTGAACCTGCCGCGCGAGAAGGTCCGCCTCACCATGGCGGGGATCGGGGGGGCATTCGGCGCCCGTGAGGACCTCTCGATGCAGGCGCACGCGTGCCTGCTCGCTCTGCGCACCGGCCGGCCGGTGAAGATCTCGTACTCGCGACCAGAGTCTTTTGTCGGCCACGTGCACCGGCATCCAGGGCGCTTGACCTACGAGCACGGTGCGAACCGCGACGGGAAGCTCGTATACGTGCGCGCGCGCATCCTGCTCGATGGCGGCGCCTATGCGTCGAGCTCCACCGCGGTCATCGCCAATGCCGCCTGCTTTGCCGCCGGGCCGTACGTTTGCCCGAATGCGACCATCGACGGAATCGTCGTTTACACGAACAACCCCCCGTGTGGAGCGATGCGGGGCTTTGGCTCGGTGCAGAACTGCTACGCGCATGAGGCCCAGATGGACAAGCTGGCCGCCGCGCTGGGCATCGACCCCGTCGAGCTTCGACTGCGAAACGCGATGGAGACCGGGAGCGAGATGATCACCGGCCAGGTCATCGACGGCCCCGTCCCGGTGGCGGAGCTGCTGCGTCGAGTCCGCGCTTTCCCTCTCCCCGCCCCGGGAGAGGGTCGGGGTGAGGGGCAAAGAGAGCAGACGTCGATGCCTGGGGGCGTGTCGAACACAACTCACGGCGAAGGTGTTAAACGCGGTGTGGGTTATGCGGTCGGCTTCAAGAACATCGGCTACTCCGAAGGCTTCGACGACTACTCGACCGCGCGGGTCCGGTTGTTCGTCGTCGATGGAAAGCCACGCGTCGAGGTGCACAGCGCCGCGGCCGAGGTGGGGCAGGGCCTGGTCACGGTGCAGGCTCAGATCGCCGCGACCGAGCTTGGCGTGGACGACGTCGTGGTGCTCAACGCGAACACCAACGTCGGCTCGGCCGGCTCGTCATCGGCCTCGCGGCAGACCTACATCACAGGCGGCGCGGTCAGGGCCGCGGCGGCGGCCGTGCGTGAGCGGGTCGCCGAGCTGACACGTGCCGAGCTGGCCGAAGGCGAGTCCGTCTCCCTCGCCACGCTTCTCGGCGACGCCGTGATCGATGAGACCCGCGTGTTCCGCCCGCGCAAGACGCACCATCTCGATCCCGAGACCGGACAGGCCCAGGCGCACATGCAGTTCGCCTTCGCCGCGCATCGAGCTGTGGTCGACGTCGACACCGAGCTGGGCCTGGTCAAGGTGGTCGAGCTCGCCACCGCTCAGGACGTCGGCAAGGCGATCAACCCGCTTGCGGTTCAGGGCCAGCTCGAGGGCGGGGCGGCGCAGGGCCTCGGCCTTGCGGTGATGGAGGAGATCCAGGTCAAGGATGGCGTCATCCGCAACCCGTCGTTCACCGACTACCTGCTGCCCACCATCCTCGACATGCCGCCGCTGAAGATGGACATCCTCGAGCTAGGCGATCCCAACTCGCCGTACGGCCTCAAGGGTGTCGGCGAACCGCCGACCATCTCGTCGGGCCCGGCCATCGTCGCCGCGATCCGGGCCGCCACGGGTCGCGACATCAACCGGGTGCCTGTCCGGCCGCACGACATCACGCCTTGAGCTTTCTGCTCAAGGCCGGCCTTGTCTACACGGGCACGCGCGAGATCGAGCACGGCTGGGTTCATGTCCGCCACGGCGTCATCCTCGAGGTGGGATCGGGACCGGCACCGCAGGCCGGCGAGGTCGTCGACGAACCCAACTGCGTCGCCATGCCGGGGCTCGTCAACGCGCACGACCACATGTACCAGTGGGCAACGCGCGGCTACGTGCCGGACGGCACGCTGTTCGAATGGCTGCGTGCGCTCTACCCGGTGTGGGCACGCATCGACGCGGACACCGTGCGTGTCGCGGCACGCGCCGCCATGGCGAGGCTGCTGCTGAGCGGTTGCACGCTCTCGACCGACCATCACTATGTATTTCCTCACGGCAAGCCAGGGATCTTCGAGGCGCTGGTCGAGACGGCGCAGGAGCTTGGCCTGCGCTTCCATCCGTGTCGCGGCTCGATGTCGCTCGGCGAGTCGCAAGGCGGCCTGCCACCGGACAGCGTGGTCGAGAAAGAGGACGCGATCCTCGCCCATAGCGAGGCCATGATCAACCGCTATCACGACCCGAAGCCGGGCGCGATGACCAGGGTCGTGGTCGCGCCATGCTCGCCGTTCTCGGTCACGACTGAGCTGATGCGCGATTCGGCCGACCTGGCGCGCAAGCACGGCGTGAGGTTGCACACTCACCTGGCGGAGACGGT